>JAUYMC010000156.1 GCA_030699545.1 Gemmatimonadales bacterium
GGACCGGTAGCGCTCATCACGCTCGCCGGCGCCGCCGTGCTGTTGCCGCGTCCCGTCCCCCGGCTCGTCGCATCCGATACCGCCGCCACCATTCTCGATTACCACGCCCACACCATGGCGTCCCACGACGGGCGCTCGGGGTGGTCGCCCGCGCGCCTCGCCCGCTGGTACGCGCGCCAGGGATTCGAAGCGGCATACGTGACCGATCACAACACCGTCTTCGAGGGATCGCGCAGTCACGACATCCCGTTGCTGCCCGGCGTCGAATGGAGCGTCCATCGCCAGCATGTGATCGCGCTCGGCCCCGTCGAACCCGTCGTGCGCGATTCCTTCGGCGGGTCCACGCCGCGCATGCTGCGGTTGTTCGCGGAGATCGAGCGCCAGGGCGGATGGAGCGTCGTGTCGCTTCCCGAATACTGGCGGAACCATCGCGACGACCTCGACGCCTTCGTCATCGCGGGCGCGAAAGGCTTCGAGATCGTCAACTGCTCGCCGAAAGGACTGGCGTTTTCCTCCGCGGCCCGCCGCCAGGTGCTCGGCCTCGCCGCGCGCGCCGATCTGTTGGTCGTGGGCGCGAGTGATAATCACGGCTGGGGCCAGGTCACCTGCGTCTGGAATGTGTCGTTCCCGGGGGCTCAGGGGTTCCGCGGGAATCGCGTGTTCGCCCGCCCGCTCGCCCTGGTCCAGGGGGACTGGCTGGGCTGGACCGCGCCCGTCACGCAACCGTGGTTCATGTTCCGGGGGTTGTCCTGGAGCGAGCGGGCCAGCTGGCTCACCTGGGTGCTCATCATCTTGCTGTATCGCCTCATGCCACGCCGCCAGGGCCAGGCGGCGGGGCTCGGGATCCTCGCCCGCTCGCTCGGGTGACGCGAATTGATGCATCTTTCCTGACGAGATTCCGACAGGGCGGTGCAACGAAACGGCCGAACGCCGCGTCATATTCGACGTCGCTGGGTTCCCCCTTTCATCGTTCCGGAGGACGGTCCATGCAGTCTGCGGTTCGTGCTGTAACGCTCGGCGCGCTGGTGGCTCTGGCGCAGCCGGCCACCGCGCAGATGGCGCTCCCGCTGAAGCGGGCGCCCGAAGCCACCACCCCGGCGATCACGCCGGCCGACCTCATGTCCCGCATGTATCTCTACGCCGACGACTCGATGATGGGCCGCGCGGCGGGCAGTGCATACAACCTCAAGGCCACCGCATACATCGCGGCCGAGGCCCGGCGCCTGGGGCTGCAGCCGGCGGGTGACAGCGGCGGATTCTTCCAGAACGTGCCGCTGATCCAGCGCGCGCTCGATCCGAACGCGCGCATCACGGTGGACGGCACCGAACTGCGCATGGGCGAGGAGTACATGCCGCGGGATCAAAGCGTGGTCACGCGGTCCATCGACGGCGTGCAGGTGGTGTATGGCGGCGCGTGGGGCGACATCGTGATGCTCCCCGCCGAGGAGGCGGCCGGCAAGCTGGTCGTGCTCGGACTCCCCAAGAATCCCGATCCGCGGGTTCCGTCGTGGTTCGTGCCCCGGGCGGGCGCGATCCAGCGGTTCCGCAGCGCGGCGGGGATCGCGATCGTGAGCCTCGATGCGATGCCGCCGCAGTTCACGCAAAGCCTGGCCACGCCTCAGGTCACGCTGAAAGACGACGCGACCCCGGCGCCCGCGGCGGGCGCCGCTCCGCTGCCCTCCTACTTGTATCTGACGCGCGCCGCCGCGGAACGGCTGATCGGCGTGCGTCTGGACAGCGCGAAGACGGGCACGGTGGGCAAGACCATGCGGGGAGGATTCGCGTTCGTGGAGACGCCGGCCCCGGCCCGCAACGTGGTGGCGGTGTTGCGCGGCAGCGACCCGGCGCTGCGCGGCCAGTATGTCGCGATCGGCGCGCACAACGATCACGTGGGATTCGACAACAATCCCGTGGACCACGACTCGCTGCGCGCCTACAACGACGCGGTGCGGAAGCTCGAGATGGCGTCGCCCACGCATCAGGTGACCGCCGAGCAGCGCGCGCAGATCCGCGTCAACGTCGACAGCCTGCGGCGTGTGCGGCCCGCCCGCCCCGATTCGATCTACAACGGCGCGGACGACGACGGCTCCGGGACCGTGTCGGTCCTGGAGATCGCCGAGGCGTTCGCGGGCGCGCGCGCCAAGCCGAAACGCTCGATCATCTTCGTGTGGCATACGGCGGAAGAGCTGGGACTGTTCGGCGCGCAGTACTTCACCGATCATCCCACGGTGCCGCGCGATTCCATCGTCGCGCAGCTCAACATGGATATGGTGGGTCGCGGCCGCGCGGACGACGAAGCGGGGGGCGGGCCGGGCTATCTGCAACTGATCGGATCGCGCCGGCTGTCGACGGAGCTCGGCAACCTGGTGGAGTCGGTGAACACGAGCCGGCGCCAGCCGTTCACGTTCGACTATCAGTACGATGCCGCGGGCCATCCCGAGCAATTCTACTGCCGCAGCGATCACTACATGTACGCACGCTACGGCATCCCGATCGTCTTCCTGTCCACGGGCGGTCACCGCGACTATCACCAGGTGACCGACGAGCCGCAGTATATCGATTACGAGAAGATGGCCAACGTCTCGCAGTTCGTGCACGACCTCGCCACCGCGGTCGCGAATCTCGATCACCGCGTGGTCGTGGACAAGCCGAAGCCCGACCCGCGCGGCAACTGCGTGCAGTAGCTAGACGGCGCGCGACAGGGTGAGCATGGCGCGCCAGGCGCGAAATACTTCGCGGTAGTCCTGGTGGCTATAGCGAACGGTTCGGCCGGCGACGCGCGACGCGCCGGGACACAGCTCGGCCATGTCGGCCTGAACCGTGAAGGCGAAGTCGATTTCGAGCGCCACCGGCGGGGGGACCGTGAAGGGCATGCGGTCCCCCCGCTGCCGTAAGGCGGCCGTGGTCGCTTCCTTGATCCGCTGCCGGGCGACGTCGGGCGACACGCTCCGCGCCGCATGCCGGCTCACCGCTTCCTTGACGACGACGGTCGCCACCTGCGCGCCGAGCAGATCCCTGGCTTCCGCTCCCAACGCGGCGTCGCCGGAGACGAGGACCACGGGGACGCCGTAGCTCCCGGCCAGCGCCGCGTTGAGCCCCAGCTCACCGACGGCCCGGCCATTCAGCCGTACGTCGTGGATCCGGTCGGCGTAGGTGTGATCGAGGATGGCGTTGGGCGTGCCCGCGCGGGCGTGATAGCCGATGAACAGCGCCGCATCGAATCCCAGCTCGATCCCTTCCATCATCGAGCGCGGCTTCGGATCACCCGACAGCAGCTCGGCCGCCGGATGCAGCTGCTCCGCGATCAGGTTGCGCATGAACCAATGGCTGTCGTTCACGAGCACCTGCGTCGCCCCGACGTCGAGCGCGCCCTCGACGGCGGCGTTCGCCTCGGCGGTCATCAGGGCGCGGAACCGGGCGTACTCGCCGGCGCAGCGCGGGTCCACGGGATTGGTCTGATCCTCGTGCACCACGCCGGCGATGCCTTCCATGTCCACCGAGATATAGACTCGCATCGGCACAAAGGTAGATTGCGAAGCCATGGCCGGATACTCGTCTCGTTCTCTCGTCGACAAACTTGGCATCAAGCCGGGGACTCGCATCGCGATCCTCAACGCGCCGCGCGGCTACCGCGCGACGTTGCAGCCCCTCCCGCCGGGCGTGAGGATCACGGCCACGGCGCGCGGTTCGCTTCCGTTCATTTATGATGCAAAGTACTTCCTTTCACGTCGCCATCATCATGGACGGCCATGGCCGCTGGGGCTCGCGGCGGCGAGCAGCGGCTGTCCGACTTTCTCCTCTGGGAATGCGCGTACGCCGAGCTGTGGTTCACCGGCTGCTTGTGGCCGGATTTCGACGCCACCGTGTTCGCGACCGCCGTCCGTGAGTTCCGCGGCCGTGACCGCCGCTTCGGCGCCATTCCCCAGGAGGTCGTCGTATGATGCTCACCGCCGGAACCCGGCTCGCGCTCGAAATACTCGGCGCCGCCATCGTGCTCGGCTGTACCGGTGACCTCCTGCTCCGCGCCGTCCCCCGGGGTCTGAACGCCGCACTCGCCGTTCTCTTGTTGGTGGGAACGACCGCGCTCCTCGTGCGCCGCCATGCGATTCCGACCAACGCGACGACCCGCTGGCTCGCGCTCGCCACGTTGAGCATCGGTCTGGCGTTCATGCAGCGCGATGCGGAGGCGCTCGTTCAGCTCGACCTGCTCGCCTTGTTCGTGACGCTGGGACTCGCCGCTGCGAGTCTGCACGGTTGGCGGCTGACTGCCCTGCTTCCGCTCGACGCCCTCAAGACGCTGATCGTGGGCGGCGGCGCGACGATTGTCGGAAGCCTCCTCGTCATCGGTCAGGATGTGCGCTGGGAGGAGCTGCGCCAGGGCACGCGGTTTCGGCGCCTGCAACCGGTCGTGCTCGGGGTTCTGGTCGCGGCCCCGTTACTCCTCATCTTTGGCGGCCTGTTTGCGTCCGCCGATCGGGTCTTCGGCAGTGCGCTCGAGAACGCCTTCGCGGTCGACCTGGAGCGCGTCGTCTCCCACGTCGCCCTCATCACCTTCTTGACCGCGCTCGCAGCCGGCTACTGGCGATGGAGTCTGATCGCCCGGGGACCGACCGGCACCACACTCGTGAGCAGTCGATCGCTTGGCATCGTGCCCGTCGCCACCGCGCTCGCGCTGCTGAACCTGTTGTTCCTGGTCTTCGTGCTCGTGCAGATCCGGTACTTCTTCGGTGGCGCCGCCCTCGTCGAGGGCACGACCGGCTTGACCTATGCCGAGTACGCTCGCCAAGGATTCTTTCAGCTCGTCACGGCCAGCGTGTTGACGTTGCCGGTCATTCTCGGCGCCAGTCACGCGGTGCGCCACGAAACGCCCCGCAATCTCGGCGTCTTCCGGACGCTCGCGGCCGTGCTGCTGCTCCTGCTCGCCGTCATCATGATCGCGGCGTTCGAGCGCGTCCGTCTCTACGTCGATGCGTATGGACTGTCGGAGACTCGCCTGTACGCCACCGCGTTCATGATCCTGTTGATCTGGGTGTTCGGGTGGCTGGCGTGGACCACGCTGCGCGGCCGCGGAGAGCGCTTCGCCTTCGGCGCGTTGCTGCAGGGTTTCGCCGCACTGGCGGCGCTGCATGCGCTGAACCCCGATGCATTCATCGTCCGCGCAAACTTGAGCCGTGTGCCGGAGGGACGCCCCTTCGACACACAATACGCCCTCACGTTAGGCGCGGACGCCGTGCCCGGGCTGCTGCGCGCGCTGCCGGACCTCGACCCCGACGCTCGCTGCCTCGTCGCCGCGGAGCTCCTCGATCGGTGGTCCCCGGACCACGCGGGCGACTGGCGCACGTGGAACGCGGGCCGCGCGCGTGCGGCCGCACTCGTGAGCGCGCAGCGCCCACAACTCGAGCCCCTTTCCTGTCCGGTCAACGAGAAGCCCTGACATGAACCGGCGGGTGCCTTCACCGGATGCGTCGTGGCCGGCGTCCTGCTCCGTCATAGATTGGGGGCATGAGCCTCCGGATCACTCAGGTCGACGCCTTCACCGATCGCCCGTTTGCCGGGAATCCCGCCGCCGTCTGTTTCCTCCCCGCCCCGGCGGATCCGGGATGGATGCAGAACGTCGCGCGGGAGATGAACCTCGCCGAAACCGCCTTCCTGGTCGCGCGCCCTGACGGTTATGACCTCCGTTGGTTCACCCCCGCAGTAGAGGTCGACCTGTGCGGCCATGCGACGCTCGCGAGCGCGCACGTCCTGTGGGAGGACGGACACCTCCCCGCCACGGCGCAGGCCCGCTTTCACACCAAGAGCGGGCTGCTCACCGCCGACCGCCGCGGGGCATGGATCGAACTCGATTTTCCCGCCACTCCCGTACACGCCGCGTCGCCGCCTCCGGGGCTGACCGACGCGCTCCGCGCACGCCCGACGTTTGTCGGCCGCAGCCGGTTCGACGTGTTCGTGGAGCTGGATGACGAAACGACGGTTCGCGGCCTCGCGCCCGATCTCGGCGCGCTCAGCCGCATCGACGCACGGGGCGTGATTGTGACCAGCCGCGCCGCACCCGATCAGGAATACGACTTCGTCTCCCGCTTCTTCGCGCCCCAGTCGGGTGTCCCCGAAGATCCGGTCACCGGCTCCGCGCATTGTGCCCTCGCACCGTATTGGGCCGCGCAGCTCGGAAGGATGGAGCTGGCCGGCTATCAGACGTCCTCACGCGGCGGGCTCGTGCGCGTTCGCCTCCAGGGAGAGCGGGTCCGTCTGGGGGGACAAGCCGTCACGGTGTTGCGGGGCGAGCTGTGCGACGCCGGTGAGTCCCGTTCACCAGAATAGGTGTCGGGTGTCTGGTGTCAGCCAAGCCGCGCTTTGAGGGCTCGGACCAATCCCGCCAGCAGCCTGCCGACGTCACCGCTCAAGTCAAGACATCGCTGTGCTTCGGCGGAATCCACATACCCCCGCCGCAGCGCGATTGCCACCTGCGTTTCGAGTTCCATCAAGGACCCATTCGCAATGGACAGATGATGTAGGTACTCTCGAAGATGTTCTCGCCCGTGGCCTTCGGCGATGTTGCTGGGTATCGACACCGCCGCGCGCTGGACCTGACTTGTGAGAGCAAAACGCTCGTCTCTGGGAAACCGCTTGGCAAATTCGTAAGTCATATCAGCGAGGTCCATCGCGCGCTGCCACACAGTGAGATCGCGATACGAACGGATCTTCGATGCGACTGTCATGCGAGCATTTTGATCGATGGATTACGAGGGACCTAACCCTTAGCGCTTGTAGTGGTACCTTATAGCGCAACCTGACACCAGACACCTGACACCTATCATGCGGGCCAGGACGCGAGTTATCGGCTACGCCTGTGCCCTCGGCGCCGGCGCCGTCTGGGGCACCACCGGCCCGCTCTCGACCGCGCTGTATGCGGAGGGCGCCGCGATCACCGGCATCGGATTCTGGCGGCTCCTGCTCGGGACCGCGGCCCTCGCGATCTGGGCCGCGCTCTTCCGCCGCGACATCTTCCGCGTCGACCGCACCGGCCTCCTGCTCATGGGCGTCCTCGGCGGCGCGCTCGTCGCACTGTTCGAGGTCGCGTACCAGTTCGGGATTGCCGGCGCCGGCGTTGCGGGCGCGGCCGCGCTCCTCTACACCGCTCCCGTCATGGTCGCGATCATCGCGAAGCCGCTGCTCGGGGAACGGCTCACCCCGCTGCGGTTCGCCCTCGCCGCCGCGGTGATGATCGGCGCCGCCATGACCGTCATGGGCAAAGCCGAGGGCGGCGGCTCGGGCAACGTCGCCCTTCCCAGCGTCTTCGTCGGCGTGCTGGGTGGACTGTTGTCCGCGGTCAGCTATGCGAGCACCACCGTGCTGGCGCGGTGGACGGTGCCGCGCTACGGCGCCTACCGGATGCTGTTCTGGGAAGCGGTGGGCGGGATCGTCATGCTCGCCATCATTCTTCCCCTCGCCGGGCATACCCCCTATCCGCCACCGACGGCCGCGGGTTGGGTCTTCACCTTTGCACTCGCCGCCGGCGGCGTGGTGCTCGCGAACTTCCTGTTCTTCGCGGGCGTCCGCCGCATCGAAGCGACGCCGACGGCGGTTGCCGCCACGATCGAGCCCGTCGTCGGGGGACTGCTCGCGCTGCTGCTGCTCGGTCAGGCGCTGACGCCGGTTGGGTGGGTGGGTCTGGTGCTCGTCGTGGGCGGTGTGGCTGCCGGCTACCTCAGGGAAGGCTCAGAACAGCAGCTCGAACCCCAGCCGGAACATGCGGGGCGGCCCGAATGAGAACAGCGGCTGCGCGTAATCCCGCGCGGCCGCTTCGAACAATGGCAGCAGCTCGGCCTGGCCCGAGATGAGCCCGTCCCCATTGAGGTCGGCAAAGGCGCGGTAGCGCGGCGACTCGTAGGGAATCGGCTCGGGGTGTGCCTGATACGCCGCATTCGCCAGCGCCGCAATCTCCTGGTCACCGAGGTCCGGCTCTCCCGTATCGCGCCGCACCGCATCGATATTCCGCCGGTTCACGAGATTTCGTACATCCAGATACACGCTGCCCTGACGCCCCGCGATCCGCAGCGGTCGCCGCAGCAAGAGATCGATCGTCATCGTCGGCGGCAGCCGGTAGCTGTTCGGCAGGCCGATCAGGGTGTCGCCGGTCGCGTTGGTGCGGGTGAATGGGAGTCCCGAGCTGGCGCGCACGATCGTCGCCGCTTCCAGTCCGGCGAACGGCTGCAGGCCGGCGATGCGGGGGCCCGCGCCATCAGGGATCACGGCCTGACCGACGACGGTGAGCCCGTGCCGGCGGTCATAGTCGAGCGGAAACTGGACGCGCGCGGGATCGATCGTGTCGCCGGAGGGGCTCACGCGGATCCGCCGCACGAGCTGAAAGGCGTCGGTCGCGGTCGCGTTGGCCTGCTGGAGCGTGTAGGCGACGCGCACGCCCCACCAGCCGGTGAGCAGCCGCTCGACGATCACTTCCGCGCCCTTCACGGCGCCGAAATCGAGATTGCCGAAAATCGTCGAATCGGGGTCGACCCCGAGCGGCACCGACGCGACCAATCCGTCGAGCTGCTTGTTGAAGACGTTGATCCGCAGCGTGGTGATCGGGGACGGCCGCGCGCGCAGCGAGAACTCGTACTGGGTGGCCTGTTCGAAACCGAGATTGGGGTTTCCGCGGCGGAACCGGCCGGTGCGCAGCGTGTCGTCGAAGGCGGCATCCACCAGGTACTGGAAATCCGGCGCCTGCGAGAACCGGCCCCAGCTCGCCACGAATGTCGCGCCCTTCAGCACCGTCGAGAACCCGAGGCGGGGGTTGATGGTGCGCCGGGCGCCCGTCACCGACCCGGGCACGCCCGTCCCCGGGTCGAACTGATCGTAGCGGACGCCCAGCGTGACGACGAAGTCTGCGCCGTGCAGCTGTCCCTCCACATATCCGGCGGCGGACGTCGGCGAGAACCGCGACGCCGTCGCGGGCGGGACGCTGTCGCCCGTCGCGAGGTAGCCGAGCACGCGCTGAAAGGTGCGGACCTGTTGGCGCGATACCTCCGCGCCGAAGTACAGATCGGCGCGCGGACCGCCCACACTGAGGTCGAGCTGGCCGCGCAGCTCGCGGTAGCGGTTCCACGCGATTCCGCCGTTGGACCCGCCGCCCAGAAAGAACGCCGGGACGCCCCAGGGGGATCGGTCGGTGAAGTCGGGCGCGTTGAACCCCGCGATCGCCGCGCCCGCGGCGACGGTATCCTGGCGGCGCGCCACGTCTTCACCCACGAACCGGAACGGGCGCCCGCTGACGGCGCCGAACGTGTACGCGGGCTCCTCCTCGAGCAGACCGCGGGTGAAGTCGCGCGTGAAGTAGCCGGCGCGCACGTCCGCCGTGAACGTATTCGTCGCGCGCTGGAAATGGACGCCGAGTAGATTACCGCTGACGCGGCGCGCGGGAGCCCAGCGCGTCTCGTACTTGTAGGCGGGATCGTACAGCAGCCGCTGATCCGCCGACCGGAGGCCAAAGACGCGGAGCGTGTGCGGACCGCCGAGCCCGAGCCGGAGCTTCAGCGCGGCGTCGAACCGCTCGCCGCTGTTGTGCGGCAGCAGCGTGGGATTGTCGGAGCGCGGGTCCCGCGGATCGGCCGGCGGCGGCGCATGGACCGGATCGGCATCGAGGCGCCCCTCCCCGTCGAACACGGCGACCACGCCGCCGTTCGACCCGAGCGGCCCCTCGACGGTGACGACGGCGCGGTCGAGTCCGAGGTCGGCCGATCCCCACAGCGGCCGGTCCGTCTCGAACGCCGCGCGGCCGCGCCATTCATCGGCGCCGTCCTTCGTGACGACGTTGATCAATCCGGAGATGGCCTGGCCGTAGCGCGCGGAGAAGCCGTTCGTCGCCAGCGCGGCCTCGGTGAGGAGATCGGGAGGAATGCGCACGCCGAGCGGCCCGGTGGAGGCGTCCAGCTGGTTCTTGACCCCCAGCCCGTCGAGCACGAACGCCTGTTGGCCGAGCCGGCCGCCGCGATAGCTCTCGCCCACGGCGCCGGCCGAGAGCGCGACCGCCTCGTCGAGCGTCGTGACCGGAAAGCGGCGCAGCTCCTCCGCGCCGATCCGCTGCACGGTGGCCACCACCGCGGGATCGAGAATCGTGTCGGCGTGCGCCTCGATCACGACGGGCCGGTCGATCGTATAGATGTCGACGACGAAGTTGACGACCGAGAGCTGCCCCGCCCGCACGAGCACGCTGTCGCGGCCCACCGTCTCATAGCCGATGGCGCGCACCGTGACGCGATGCCAGCCGCTGCGGACCTCGCGAATTCGGTAATAGCCGGCGCTGTCCGTCGTCGCGAGCCAGCGGCCGTCGAGCGCGACCTGCGCGCCGGCGATGGGGACGGCGCGTTCGCGCTGGCGCACGTGGCCGCTGATCCAGCCGTTGGTCTGCGCCCCGGCGAGCGCGGGCAGCAGCGCGAGCGCCGCCAGCAGAACGGCCGGCTTCATGGGACGTCCGCCAGCCAGACGTCGGAACGGCCGGCCGTCCAGTCTTCGTACACGACGCGCGTGCCGTCCGGCGACAGTGCGGGCCTCCGAAACCGTGATGTATCGGCGCCCAGCACACTCTCGGCGCCGGTCGCCAGAATCACGAATCGCACCGGCCCGCCGTTATCGACCTGACTCGGTCCGAGAATCGAATCGGCCACAAAGAAAACGTCGCCGCCGACGACGGCGGCCAGACGTCCGGCCGCCACCGACACGTCCCGCGCGATGCCGGACGCGCCAAAGTCGTGCACGGTGGCGGTGTCGCCGCTCGAAAGCGCGTAGCGATACACGCGCGAGTCGCCGTTGCGTGTGACGTAAATGGTGTCGGGGGATGCACTGACGGCGGCGGACGAAACGGAATCCGTGCCCGCCAGCTCGGTCAGGACCGGCACGCTCCCGCTGAACTCGATCGTCACGAGTCGCAGGCCGGTGCGCACGGTGTCCGGTGCGCATGATGAGCACGGCTTCGGATACCTGACGCGTTGCGCCAGGAACATCAGGCGTGTGCTGCCCAGCCAGGCGATACTCGCGACCGCCTCGTAGGGGCCGTCCGATACGCTATAGGGCAGCGGGCGCAGCACTCGGGCGCCGGACGGATCCTCCAGCGTCCCGACGACGAGGGCCTGCGCATCAGGCCCGATCGGGACGGGGAATCGATGCGATGCGGCGCGGGCATACGCGACGCGGCCGTCCGGCCCGAACGCCGCCCCTTCGAACACGTCGAGTGAGTCGTTGGCGGCCGTCGTGCGGCACGAGTAGACCGCAACCGCGCCACCCCCTGCCGGCTGGACGGCCAGGCAACGGTCCCGATCCGCCCGATCCTGGCGTTCCGCGCTATACACGATGGCGCCATCGGGACGCCACGCTGGTCCGATATCCTCACCGACGTTGTACGTCAGCTGCACCAGCGGCCCCGAGGTACGCGGGCCGTCCGGGCCGTAGGCGCCCGGGCGAAACGGTTCGCTGTGGTCGCAAGCCGAAACGCCGGCGGCCACAAAGAGGAGACAGCGGACGTTCAGCACTGGGGTCCGAATCTACCCGCGCCGCGTGTAGATTCCACCGTCGGCCCACACAACAGGAGACGGGAATGATCGTGTCGCTCGTGCTCGCCCTGCAGCAGGCACCGCTGCCGCCGCTGCCCCCCGCGTGGACGGATACATCGCCGTTCCGCCGTCTCGACCTTCCCGCGCCGAATCTGATCCGCCAGGGATCGGGCGCGCCCGGTCCCGAGTACTGGCAGCAGCGGGCCGACTATACGATCGCCGTCACGCTCGACACCGCCCGCCACGCGATCAGCGGCCGGGAAACGATCCGCTACACCAACAACTCGCCCGACACCCTGCGACATCTCTGGCTGCAGCTCGATCAGAACGTGTTCCGCGACGACAGCCGGGGGGCGTTGCTCAATCCGCCCGACGCCCGCTTCGCGGCGCGGGGATTTCAAGGCGGTTTCGCGCTGGACGGGCTGAGCGCCGTCCGGCCGTCGGGCCGTCAGTCCGTCCGGCGCGTGCCGTTGCAGAGTATCGAGAACGGGACCCTCCTCAAGGTGCTGCTCGACCGGCCCCTCGCGCCCCGCGGCAACGTCTCGCTCGAGCTGGGCTTTTCGTTTCAGGTGCCGCAGCATGGCGCCGATCGCATGGGCCGCGAGCAATTCCCCGAAGGCTGGCTGTACGAAATCGCCCAATGGTACCCGCGCGTCGCGGTCTACGACGACGTGCGCGGCTGGAACACCGAGCAGTACCTCGGCCAGGGCGAGTTCTATCTCGAGTACGGTGACTTCGATTTCGCGATCACGGTGCCCCGCGGCTTCATCGTCGCCGGGACGGGCACGCTCGTGAATCCCACCGAGGTGCTCACGGCGGCGCAGCGGGCCCGGCTGGCGCGCGCGCTGCGCTCCGACACCACCATCGCGATCATCGCCAAGGACGAAGTCGGCCGGCCCGCGACGCGCCCGGTGGGAACCGCCCCCACGCTGACGTGGCGCTTCACGGCGAAGAATGTGCGGGATGTGGCGTGGGCCACCGCGCCCAACTTCATTTGGGACGCGAGCGGCTGGAACGGCATCCTGATGCAGTCGTTCTATCCGCCCGTCGCCGATTCGCTGTGGCGGGAATCCACGCGCATGGTCCGGCAATCGATCAAGCACTACGCGGAGAAGTGGTTCATGTATCCCTATCCCACCGCCATCAACGTGAACGGACCGGTCGGCGGGATGGAGTATCCGATGATCGTGTTCTGCGCGAATCGCACGAGCCGCGAGGGGCTGTACGGTGTCACGTCGCACGAGCTCGGGCACGAGTGGTTCCCGATGGCGGTCGGCAACAACGAGCGGCTGCACGCCTGGATGGACGAAGGGTTCAACAGCTTCATCAACATCTACGCCGCCCGCGAGTACTTCCCCGACCGCGACTGGCTGCGGACGCGGGGTCAGGCTGCGGCGTGGGCCGAGTTTGCCGCCACCGGCCGCGACCAGCCGCCGATGCTGCCCCCCGACCGGATCACGCCGCAGCTGCTGGGGCAGATCGCGTACACCAAGCCGGCGGTCGGGCTCTATCTCCTGCGCCATCAGATCGCCGACTCCGCGCGCTTCGATGCGGCGTTCCGCGAGTACATCCGCCGCTGGATCTTCAAGCATCCCACGCCGGCGGATTTCTTCCGGTCGATGGAGGACGGCCTGGGCGAGGATCTGTCGTGGTTCTGGCGCGGGTGGTTTTACCGGACGGACGTCGTCGACCTGGCGGTGGACTCCGTCCGCACCCGGCGCGACTCGACCGGGACTCTGACCGGCATCTTCCTCTCGAGCCCCGGCGGCCTGCCCATGCCCGTGCAGATGCGGCTCGGCTTTGCCGACGGCACGTCGGAGGACGTCCGGCTTCCCGTCGAAGCGTGGTACGAGGGGCGGCGCTTTCTCTACGTCCGGCGGTTCGCGAGCGAGCTGATCAGCGTGGACATCGATCCGGCGCGGGATTTTCCCGACGTGCGGCGCGGCAATAACGGATGGAGCAAATCGCCGGCGCGCCCGCCGGCCCAGCCTTGACGCGCGGGCCGATCTAGAAGTCGGGGTGCATCAGGATCGCGCGGACCAGATCGTCGAACGGCCTGGACTCCGCCACGACGTTGCCGTCGGCATCGGTGCGCACGTTCCACGAGCACAGCTCGTTCAGCGCAGTCGCTTCTTCGTATGTAAGACGCAGGACGTATCCGCCGTCCCGACGCTGCGCGGTGTCCAGTACGTTGCGGAGCACGTCGGGGAGGTGCTTCGCGGTGCGCACCACTTCGTACTGTTGGCTGGTCACGGGCAGATCCATGCGCTAATCTTGGTACCTTCGCACCGCCACCCGCAACCGCCGCCAACCCGGGATACCGCATGCGCCGGACCGAGTTCCTCTCCACAGGCTTTCACGTGCCCGCGCGCGTCGTCACCAACGACGATCTCGCGAAGATCATGGACACCTCGGAGGAATGGATCGTGCAGCGCAGCGGGATCAAGACGCGGCGCTGGGTGAGCGAGGGAGACACCGGCGTCTCGCTCGCCCGGGAAGCGTCGCTCAAGGCCCTCGCCAAGGCCGGGCTCACGCCGCGGGACCTCGACTGCATCATCTACTGCACCTGCACGCCCGATCACTTTGAGCCGGGCAACGGGGTCTTTTTGCAGCGCGAGCTGGGGATCACCGACATTCCCGCTTTGGATGTCCGCAATCAGTGCAGCGGGTTCATCTACGGGCTCTCCATCGCCGACGCCTGGATCCGCACCGGCCAGTACCGGCGGATTCTGCTGGTGGGGGCCGAGGTGCATTCGCGGGGGCTGGACAAGACCACGCGCGGCCGCGACACCGCGGTGCTGTTCGGCGATGGTGCCGGCGCGGTGGTGCTGGGCCCCCTCGACGGCAACGGCGCGGGACGCGGCGTGCTCTCCACGCACATCTTCGCCGACGGCCGCTACGCCGAGAAGTTGTGGGTCGATGGTCCGGGCCTGGCGCACGATCCCTACGTCAGCGTCGAAATGCTGGAGCAGGGCCTGCATCGCGCGGTGATGGAAGGGCGGGAGGTCTTCAAGTTCGCGTCGATCAAGATGCCGGAATCGGTCGGGATCGCGCTCGCCGCGAACCAGCTGAAGCCGGGCGACATCAAGCTGCTGGTGCCGCACCAGGCGAACCTGCGCATCATCGAGATGGTCCAGAAGGCCGCCGGGCTGCGCGACGATCAGGTCTACATCAACATCCAGCGCTACGGCAACACCACGGCGGCGTCCATCCCCATCGCGCTCGACGAAGCGCTCGCCGAACACCGCCTCGCCCGCGGCGACCTGCTGGTCCTCACCGCGTTCGGCTCCGGGTTCACCTGGGGCAGCGCCGCTATCCGTTGGTGAGGTCGGCCGCTTTCAATTCGCGCAGCGAGCAGGTACGCCAGCTGGAGTCGCGCATCGCTGTAGCGGGGCGGCATGGGCCAGATTTGCGGACGAAACGGCTCCCCCGCAAGTTGCGTACGGAGAAAGGTTCACTCGGAGACACCTTATGATCGGATTGGCTCTCGCCGTGGCGGCACTCGCCGGCGGCTTTCTCGTGTCCCGCGACTTCGTCAGGCGGAAGCTCCGCTACGTCGACGCCGTGCGCAAACCTTCCGCGCCGCTGATCGCGGGCGCCGCCGCGGCCGCCGTCGTCTTGCCGGTGGCGCTGCTGCCGATCGTGACCGTCGGTACCGCGGTGGCCTTCGGGGTGGGCGTCGCCGGCGGCGTGGCGAGCGGGCGCTCGGCACCGCCCCCCGAGACACCGGTCTAGCCGGCGCTCACGGCCTTGGCGGGAGCGGCGAGCTCGGGGCGGCCCGCCACCACCCGCAGCGCGCGCACCGGCTCCCGCGCGAATGTCTTCCCCGCCCCCTTCTCCACTTCCTCGAGCGCGTTCCAGCGGGTGAACGCCTGACGCACCGGCGTCGCCATCTGCAGCGTTTCGAACGCATCGGCGACCGCCAGGATCTTGACGGTCAGGGGAATCGGCAGCGCCTCGATGTCCCAGTCGTCGCCGACGACTTCGTAGTAGTGCGTATACTCCGCGATGATCTCCGCCGCGCCGCGCAGCGCGCTCGCCACGGTGACCCGCGCGTCCGTCACCGACCGTGACAGGAGCCGCAGCACCCGCTGGTCGGCCGTGCCGACTTCGTGCAGCAGCGCCGCGATCCGCAGGTTTTCGAGCTCCCGTTCGGACAGCTTGAGCGCGGCGCCCATCGCGGCCGCCAGGTCCGCGACGCGGGTCGAGTGCCCTTGCTGGTTGTTCTCGGTGGACTCGATGTGGAAGGTGAGCACCTCGAGCGTCGCGAGGTAGGCATTGCGCAGGTCCGCGAGCCGGGCGGCGCGCTGTTCGGCCAGCCCGCCCACGACGTACCCCGTGAGGATCAGGAATCCTCCCCAGGGGATGATCGTCAGCAGCGCGTCCTCGGTCAGCCCGGCCTCCATCCCCAGTCCCTCGAAGGCCTGGAAGAAGAACACCAGGGCCCCCACAAACACCCCGGCGAACACCGCAAAGCGGCGCCCGCCGAAGAATCCGGCGAGGATGATCGGCAGATAATAGAAGCTGAGAAAGGCGAATTTCCGGTCGATCAGGTAATTGATCGCCAAGAGGGACGCGACCAGCAGCAGAACGAAGAGCCGCTCGAAGTTCCGAAAGAAGAACTGCTTGGCGCGCTCGAGCGTCCGGTCGGTGACCATGGCGGCCAAAGTGGGGAATTCGGCTGCAATCTGCAAGCCGAACCCCTAATTGGCGGGGAACCGCTCACCGATCGCCGTCGGCGTCGCCCGGCGCATCCGACCGGTCGAAACCGGCGCACCGGCGCACCGGTAACGCCGGGTAGCGCGGAAAGCTCGGGTCGGTATCCGCCCGGAGGCACCGGAGGAACACCGACCCGCGCCGGGTCGTCACCCGCCGCATCCAGCGGCAGTCCGCGCACAGGCCAGGCGGCGTGGGATCGATCATTAGGCCAACGGACAAGCTAGTTATATCTTGGAGCCCGTGAGCCAGGTCGATGACTTCGGGCTCCCCCCCGGTGTGCGGAACGAATATCTGCAGGGAGTGCGCGACCAGCTGGGCGGGATCGCCTAGCTGGCCGAGCGCCTTGTCGCCGCGGGCGACGACCTCCCGGCGCTCGAAGAGCTGCGCCGGGAAGCGCACCGGATTCGCGGCTCCGCCGGCTCGTTCGGATTCGCGCAGGCGACGCTCGTGGCGGCGGAGCTGGAAGAGGCGGCCAAGCAGTGGGTGGCGCACCCGGCGGAGGGCGCCGCCGGCCGGGGCGCCGCGGCGCGAGGCTTCGTGCGGCGGCTCGCCGCCGCGCTGTTCACCAAACAGGCGCAGGCTCCCCCTGCGCAGACGCCCATCTCGGTCGCAGCCACTCCCCCACCGGAACCTCCCCCGGCGCCCACCGACGGAGCCGTCCTCCCGCCCGAGGTCATCGTCGTCGAGGACGATGCCGCGCTGGCCGATTTGATCACCTTCGGGCTCGACGCGCGTGGCTATCGCTACCTCCACTTTCGCAACGGCCGCGAGGCGCTCGACGTCCTCCGCGTTTTGGAGACGGGGGGCACGACGCCGCTGCTGTTGCTCGACGTCGACCTGCCGGCGCTCGACGGCTACTCGATTTTCGAAGCGTTGCAGCAGGAAGCGCCCGGGAAGTTTCGCGTGGTCTTCACGACGGTTCACGGCAGCGAAGCGGAGCAGCTGCGCGGCCTCGAAGCCGGAGCGATCGATTACATGGTGAAGCCGATGAGTCTGCGCGTGGCGCTCGAGAAGATCCGCCGCTGGGTGGGCCACTGAACAGCCGCCAGTTCCTGATCGTCGTGGCCGTCGTCCAGGGCGTGCTGCTGGGATCGCTCGTCGTGTTGGTCATCCTGAACCGCTGGTTCCGCCTGCGGCGCGCGGCGCGCGTGCACCCGCGCCGCCTCGCGGTGGATGCGTCGCTGCGCCGCTGGATCGCGGGCACGACGCCGCTGACCGGTGTGCTGGTGGGATTGGCCCGCCTCCCCGTGACGCTCGCGATCGACACGCTGGTCAGCTGGTCGGCTCGGGTGCCGGGCGAGCGGTGGCGCCGGCTGGCGGTCGCGCTGGAGCAACAGTGGTGGGCACGCCTCGTCCGCACCAACAGCGGCTCGGCGCGCTGGTGGAAGCGCCTCGAGAGCGCCCGCTTTCTCAGCGTCGCCGCGGTGCCGAGCGACGCGGCCCGTCTGGTGCGGCTCATCAACGATACGCATCCCGCGGTGCACATCGCCGCCGTCGCCGCCCTCGAGCGGATCGAGAACACCTCGCTCACGCTCGCCGCGCTGGAGCGGCTCCCCCGCCTGCCGCCCACGGTACAGGCCTACTACGCCGCCATGCTGCAGCGCTCGCGGCCGGCGGTGGTCCAGCATCTCGGCAAGCGGCTGCGCCGTGTGGATGACCCGGCGCTGCCGCGACTCACCGAGTTCGCCGGCCGGCTGGCGGAGCCGGCGTTGCGCGAGTGCATCACCGCGCTCGCGGAGCACTCCGATCGCGAGGTCCGGATCCAGGTGGCGCGGGCGATGGGCAGCTTTCCGCACCGCGAATCCGTCACCGCCCTCCGCGCCGCGGCGGCGGACGCCTCGTGGGAGGTGCGGGCGCAGGCCGCACGCTCCCTCGGCATGATCACCGACGCCTCGACGCTGCCGCTGCTGCGCGCGGCCCTGCGCGACGAGATGTGGTGGGTGCGGTTGCGCGCGGCCCTGGCGCTCATGCGGTTCGGCGCCGCCGGACGCAACGCGCTGCTCGAGGCCGAAGTCGGCGCCGACCCGGCTACCCGGAACGTCGCGAAGCTGGTGCTCGGACTGCCGGCGCAGGCGCTGGCGGAGTTCGCGGCGTGAGTACCGTCGCCAGTATCGTCGCCACCACCGACCTCGCGATCCTCGTCTATTTCCTGGCGCTGAACTCGTTTTATGCGGTGCTGTTGGTGCTTTCGATTCCGGAGATCTGGGAGCAGACGCGCGTCGCGGAGGACGACGACTTCCAGCGGCTGATGCAGAGCGACGCTCTGCCCCCGATCACGATCCTCGTGCCCGCCTACAACGAGAGCGCCACGATCGAGGCGAGCGTGACGGCCATTCTGACCCTCGAGTACCGGAATTACGAGGTCGTGGTCGTCAACGACGGATCGCGCGACGACACCATGGAGAAGCTGCGCCACGCCTTCGATCTCTACGAGATTCCCCGCATCTATCCGGAGACGATTCCCACCACGTCGCTGCGCGCGTTGTACCGCTCGCGCAGCCGCTCCCGGTTGACCGTGCTCGACAAGGAGAACGGCGGAAAGGCCGACTCGCTCAATGCGGCCATCAACGCCAGCCGCTTCCCGCTGGTCATCGCCGTCGATGCCGACACGCTGATCGAGCCGGACGCGCTGCTGCGCCTCACCCGTCCGTTCCTCCTCGGCCGGGAAATCGCCGCCGTCGGCGGCACGGTACGGGTGGCGAACAACTGCACCGTCCAGGACGGGCGCGTGACCGACGCCCGCGTGCCCGGCCGCCTCCTGCCCGGCGTCCAGGTGGTCGAGTATCTGCGGGCGTTCTTGTTCGGGCGCCTCGGCTGGAACCGGCTCGGCGGGAATCTCATCATCTCGGGGGCGTTCGGGCTGTTTCGCAAACAATACGTCGCCGCCATCGGCGGCTATCACACCAGCAGCATCGTGGAGGACCTCGACCTCGTCGTGCGGCTGCACCGGTACCTGCGACACAACAAGATCCGCTACGAAATGCCGTTCATTCCCGATCCCGTGGCGTGGACCGAGGTCCCCGAGAGCATGAAGGTCCTGTCACGCCAGCGCGAGCGCTGGCACCGCGGCCTCATCGCGGCGATGTGGACGTACAAGAGCATGCTCCTCAATCCGCGGTACGGGCGCGTCGGCATGCTCGCGATGCCGTTCTACGCATTCGGCGAGATGCTCGCGCCACTCATCGAAGTCCTCGGCTATGTCATCACGATCGGGGGGTTCGCGTTCGGCATGGTGAACCTGTCGTTCGCACTGCTGTTCGTGCTCGTCGCCTGGGGCTACGGCATGCTCCTGTCGCTGTGGGCCGTCGTCCTGGAGGAAGTGAGCTTCCGGCGCTACCGCCGGTTTGGGGACCTCGTCCGGCTGCTGCTGTTCGCCTCGCTCGAGAACTTCGGCTACCGGCAATGCACCGTGTGGTGGCGGCTGAAGGCGTTTGCCAGTGTCTGGAAGCGCACGCACGTCTGGGGCGAGATGACGCGTAAGGGGTTCGCCGCCACCCCGTGAATCCGCTGATCGCCGTCGCGCTCCTCCAGGCTGCCCGGCCGTGCGACCGCGCCGCGGCGGCCGCCGCCGCCGCCGCCGGGTGGGACGCGTATCGCGCCAACACCATGGCGGTCGCAACAATGCGCTTTGCGGCGGCCGACTCCGCCTGCCCGGCGTTCCCGGAAGCCCAGGCGGGGCTGGGCTTCGTCCGCCTGCGGGCGGGTGATCCCACGAGCGCGGAGCGCCATTTTCGCGCGGCGTTGCGCGGCGACTCGTCGAGCGGCGACGCGTGGTACGGGTGGGGTCTCGCCCAGGATCGTCGGGGTCGGCGGGCGCAGGCCGTCAAGGCCTGGCGTCGCGCGCTGGCGGTGTCTCCCGATTACGGCGACGCGCTGGACGCCTTGCTCGCCGCAGGCGTCGACAGCGGGTTGCCCGGGAGCGGCCCCGTCGCGCGCCCCGCCGGTGCCGCCGTCGCGGCGCGCATTGCCGGCGAGCGCTTCGAAGTGCTCACCGGAGCCGCCTGGCGGTCGCTCTACGTGAAGGGCGTGAATCTCGGTGTTGCCCTGCCGGGGCGCTTCCCGTCGGAGTTTCCGCTGGATGATTCGACATACGGGCGCTGGCTCCGGCTCATCGTCGAGGCGAACGCCAACGTGGTGCGGGTCTACACGATTCTCCCGCCGGCGTTCTACCGCGCCCTCCGGGCCTGGAACGACGGGCATCCCGAGCGGCCGCTGTGGCTGGTGCAGGGCGTGTGGACGGAGCTGCCGCCGCGCGGCGATTTCGACGACGCAAAATGGAAAGGCGCATTCCGCGCGGAGATGCGTCGCGTGGTGGACCTGATTCATGGCCGCGCCCGCATCGGCGCGCGACGGGGACATGCCTGGGGACGCTACGACACCGACGTGTCGGACCGCGTGCTGGCCTACGTGATCGGCCGCGAATGGGAGCCGTTTGCGATCGGCGCGTACAACCGGCTTCGCAGCCTCCGCCGCCCGGGGAGGCCCGACCCGACCCGCTATGCGGGCCGTTTTCTGGCCGTCGAGCGCGGCACTCCGGCGGACGTCTGGATGGCCGAGCAGTGCGACTACATGCTCGCCTACGAGTGGGACACCTGGCATGCGGCGCGGCCGATCGCCTATACAAACTGGCCGACACTCGACCCGCTGCGGCATCCGACCGAGCCGACACTGGCCGAGGAACAGCAGCTGCGTCGCACGCTCCGTCTGGCGCCCAACGTTCGCCACAAAGAGTACGACAATGACGGCGAGACGCTCGATCCGATGGTCGTGCGGGTCACGGCGGAGAATCGGGCAGGGTACTTCGCCGCCTACCACGCCTACCCCTACTATCCCGACTTCATCGGGCTGGACTCCGCGTACGCGGGCGCGCGCTCGCCGCTCGGGCCGTCGCGCTATTACGGCTACCTCACCAGCCTGCGGCGCCATCACGCGGGCCGCGCGCTGCTCATCGCGGAGTACGGCGTCCCTTCGTCGCGGGGCGTGGCGCATCTCGATGCCGACGGGCGCCACCACGGCGGCCACGACGAGGCAGCCATGGCCGCCCACGACGTGCGGCTCACGCGGGAGATCCGTGAGGCCGGACTCGCCGGGGGCATCCTCTTCGCGTGGCTCGACGAGTGGTTCAAACACAACTGGGTTGTGATCGACCTCGAGCTCCCCCCGGAGCGCAATCATCTCTGGCACAACGTGATGGATGCCGAGCAGAACTATGGGCTCCTGGGCATTTCCGCCGGCCCCGCGGACCGTCCCGAGCCGGGGGGCGCCGCCGCGGCGTGGGAGGCGCTCCCCGTCGTGGCGGAGAGCGGCGGCGTCCGACTCCACGCCGGAGCCGATCCCGCGTACCTCTACCTGGCCCTCGCCGGCGCGCCGGTCGACTCTCTGCGTTGGGTCCTCGGCATTGATACGCACCGGGCCGACCGCGGGCAGTTCCAGCTCGATGACGGGGACCGGTCGCCGTTCGGGGTGGAGTTCGCCGTGTTGCTTGGCGACAGCGGGAAGGGCGAGGTCGTGGTCACGCCCTCGTACAACCCCTACCTCGGCCCCCGGCCCGGAATGCGGCCCACCGATCTCGATAAGTTCTATAACATGGACGCGACCATCGATGCCCGGCTGTTCGACGGTCAGTTCGACTCGCTCTTCGTCGCGACGAACCGGTTCCGCGTGTCGCGCAGTGGGCGCACGTTCCCCGCGCGCGGGGTCAACCGCGGCCGCCTGCGGTATGGCCCGGCAAGCGCCTCGTCCCTTGCCGACTGGTACGTCGACCGCGTCGCGGGGCTCGTCGAAGTCCGGTTGGCGTGGAGCCTGCTGAACGTGACGGACCCCTCGTCGCGAACGGTCTTGGCGCGCGTTCGCGATCCGGGGCCGTTTCGCACCGTGATCGCGGATGGACTGCGATTCCTCGTCCGCGGGGTGCGCCCCGACGGCGCCGTGGGTCCCCGGCTGACGTCCGCCAGCGCGTTCGCCTGGCCGACCTGGAATACGCCGGTCTGGCACGAGCGGCTGAAGCCGGCATACTACGCCATGCAAGCGCTCTGGGGGTCCTGGTGATGCGGCGCTGGCTGTTGCTCGCCACACTGACACTTGTGGGCCGGGCGTCCCCGGCGCAGCTGCCGCAAGCCGAAGCGGCGTTCGAGCGGGGCGACCACCGCGCCGCTCGTGCCGGCTACGAGGCGGTGTTGCGCCAGGACTCGAGCAATGTCCGCGCGCTCTACCGGCTCGCGGTGCTGGACAGCTGGGAGGGACATCTGGAGCGCTCGCTCGCGCGGTTCGTCCGGTTACGGCGCCAGGAGCCGCACGACCTGGACATCATGGTCGCGCACGCGCGCGTACTCGCGTGGGCGGGCGACAATCGCGCCTCCGAGCGCCTCCACGATTCCGTCCTGGCCCGGGAGCCTCGGCGCCGCGACGCCCTCGCCGGCAAGGCACGGGCGGTGGCGTGGGCGGGGGATCTGCATCGCGCCGAGCAGTTGTGGCGGGAGGCACTGGCGGCGCATCCGGACGACCCGGAGATCCTGACGGGGCTCGCGCAGACGCTGTTCTGGCAGGGACGCTCGGACCTGGCGGAGAGCTATGCGACACGCGCGCGGCAGCTCGCCCCTGGGGATCGGGCCGCGCGCGATGTGCTCGGATTGGTGCGCGCGGCGCTCCGTCCGGAGCTCGCGACGGCGAGCGCGTACGCCGACGATTCCGACCGCAACGCCTTCTTTGCCCAGGACGGCTGGTTCACCGGCTCGCTCGGGCGCGACACGCGCGCCACCCTCCACGGGACCTGGCGGCGCGCGACCGACCCCGCGCGCCGCGGGGCGAGCTTCGGCGCGGACGGGCACGTGATTACCGCGCTCGGCCGCGGAGCGGTCCTGCGCGCCGGAGCCGGCGTCCGCCGACTCGAGCCCGACGGCGGCGTCTCACGCACGCTCGTCACCGGTCAGCTCGGGCTCGGCATTCGACCGGCACCGTTCGCATCCCTCGGCCTGGTCTACAGCCGCACCGCGTTCGATGAAACGGCCGTGCTCATCGAACGGGGGTACACGCTGGACGGAGTGGACCTCAGTTTCGATGTCGCGTCACGGGGCGGGGTAGCGCTGTCGGGCGGCGGCGGCGCGGCGTGGCTCTCGGAAGGCAACCGGCGCCTCTCCGGCGTTATTGCGCTCACGACGCGGGTGCGCCGGGGTCTCGAGCTGGGCGCCTTCGCCCGCCTCATGGGGTTCCGCGAACCGAATCCGGGCCGGGGATACTTCGCGCCCGACCGGTTTAGCCTTCTCGAAGCGCGCGCCGCCTACGATTGGCGGCGGGAGCGCTGGGGCGTCCGGGCGGACGGCGGGGTTGGCGTCCAGCAGGTCGGTGCGGGCGCGCCCGGTCAAACGGAATGGCACGCGGGGCTCGCGCTCACGCGGCGCTGGGGCGCGAACAACGAGCTGTCGCTCGGCGGCTCGTACACCAACAGCGCGGCGAACCGGACTGGCACTGCGTCCGCCGCCGGATTCCGGTACTGGACCGCCGGCCTGCGGCTACGGCAGGGGCTCTAGCGCACGCCAGCGCCTGCGCGCTCCCCGCTCACCCGCTCCGCCTCCCGCATCACCCGCAGCAGATTCAGTCCGGTCGCCTTCCGTACATCTTCCTCGCTCCAGCCGCGGCGCAACAGCTCGGCCAGGAGGTCGGGGAACTTCCCGACATCCTCGAGCCGCTGCGGCACGCCGGAAATCCCGTCGAAGTCCGAGCCCAGCCCCACATAGTCCACGCCGGCGATGCGGCGGATGTGGTCCATGTGATCCGCCACCTGCTGCAGCGTGACGACGGGCGCGCGCGCATTCCAGGCCCGCAGCGTGTCTCGCCGCGCGACGGAGTCCACGCCCGCCGCGCGCATCGCGGCCTGGACGCTGTCGCGCCGCAGCTCGTACACGCGCCGCGCTTCCGAGACGAACGGCGGGTTGAAGTTCACCATCACCACGCCCCGGTTGGCGGCCACACGGCGCAGGATCGAATCGGGGACGTTGCGCGTGTGGTTGGCGATCGCACGGGCCGAGGAGTGCGAGTAGATCACCGGCGCGCGCGTCACCCGCAGCGCGTCCATCATCGTCGCGTCGGACACGTGCGACAAATCGACGAGCATGCCGAGCCGGTTCATCTCGCGCACCACGTCCTCGCCGAACGGCGTGAGCCCACCGTGCCGGGCGCTGTCGGTGGCGGCGTCGGCCCAATCGATCGTGCGCCAGTGGGTGAGCGTCATGTAGCGAACGCCGAGATCGTAAAAGGCGCGCAGCGCGCCGAGCGAGTTCTCGATCGCGTGTCCGCCCTCGATCCCGATGAGACAGGAGATCCTGCCCGCCTGGAAATTCCGGTCGATGTCGGCGGCGGTGACGGCGTCGGCGAAGACGGCGGGGTAGCGCCGGCACAGCCGGTGCGCGAGATCGATCTGCTCCAGCGCATAGACCGCGGGACGGGTAGGCGAGTCGGGCTCCATCGTGCTGACGGGCACGTACGCCGCCCAGAACTGCGCGCCGACGCCGCCCGCGCGCAGCCGCGCGATATCGGTGTGCAGCCGGGGCTGGGTCTGCGCGAGGTCCACGGAATCGAGGCCGCCGCGCTCGCGAATCGCGTCGGGGATGTCGTTGTGCCCATCGATGAGCGGCGTGGTGCGCAGGATGCGCGCGGCCCGCGCCCGGTGATCCTGGGCGGCGGCGAGATCGGGGAGCGCGGCCACGAGGGCGAGCGCCAGCGGCAGGAATCGCGTCATGCGCCAAAGCTATTACGTTTGGTCATGCTCACAACTCCGTTCGTCGTGAACGGCGAGCGCGTCGAAGTGGCGTTTGCGCCGCACAAGACGCTGCTCGAGGTGCTGCGCGAAGACCTGGGTCTGACCGGCACCAAGCACGGCTGCGAGCTCGGCGAATGCGGAACGTGCACCGTGCTGCTCGACGGCCTCCCCGTGCTCTCCTGCCTGGTGCTCGGCGTCGCCTGCGCGAACCGCGCGATCCGCACCGTCGAGGGCATGGCGCAGCCCGGCCGGCTGCATCCGCTCCAGGAGACCTTTGCCGATCTGGGCGCCGCGCAATGCGGTTACTGCACCCCCGCCTTTCTGCTCGCCGCGGAAGCCCTGATCGTCGCGAACCCCAAGCCCTCACGCGACGACATCAAGGACGCGCTGGCCGGCAACCTCTGCCGCTGCACCGGCTACATCAAGATTTACGAGGCGGTGGAGCTCGCGGCCGCGCGAATGCGCGGCGAAGCTGCGGAACCGGCTCCGGAAACGTTGTATGGCCGGAAGTAATCACCGCGTCATCGGGAAGGCGCTGCGGAAAGTCGATGCCGTGGCGAAAGTGACCGGCGCCACCCGCTTCGCCGACGACCTCGCCCTGCCCCGCATGCTGTACGCCAAGCTGCTCCGCAGCACCCAGCCCCACGCGCGCATCCTCGCGATCGACGTGACGGCGGCCGCGCGCCTCCCCGGTGTCCGGGCGGTGTTGACCGGCCGTGATCTCCCGATTCCCTTCGGGATTCTTCCCGTATCGCAGGATGAGCACGCCCTCTGCCTGGACAAAGTCCGCTTCATCGGCGACCCCGTCGCGGCGGTGGCCGCGACGAGCGAGGAGATCGCCACCGCCGCAGCCGAATTGATCCGGGTCGACTACGAGCCGCTGCGGACGTTCGCGTCTGCCGAAGAGGCGGTCGCGAACGCCGAGCCCCGCATCCACGACTACGGCGACCGCGGCAACCTGCACAAGATCGTCGATCTCGAGTTCGGCGACGTCGCCGAGGCGTTCGAGCATGCCGATCTGGTGCGTGAGGATCTCTTTTTTTTCGAAGGCAACACGCACCTCCCGATGGAACAGCACGCCGCCCTCGCGACCTACGCCCCGGACGGCAAGCTGACGTTGTGGAGCTCCACCCAGACACCGCACTACGTCCACCGCGCGCTGGCGAACGTGCTGGAGCTCCCGCCCGCGCGCATTCGCGTCATCGCGACCCCCAACGGCGGTGGATTTGGCGGCAAGAGCGATCCATTCAGCCATGAGATCGCGGTCGCCAAACTCGCGATGGTCACGGGGCGGCCCGTGAAGATCACGCTGACGCGGGAAGAGGTGTTCTACTGCCATCGCGGCCGGCATCCCACGCTCATGTCCATCAAGACCGGCGTGAAGCGCGACGGCTCCATCACGGGCATGCACTTCAAGTCGCTGCTCGACGGCGGGGCCTACGGGTCGTACGGCGTGGCGAGCACGTACTACACGGGTGCGCTGCAGACCGTCACCTATCAGGTTCCCCGTTATCGCTTTCAAGGCGCGCGCGCGTTCACCAACAAGGCGCCCTGCGGACCCAAGCGCGGCCACGGAACGCCGCAGCCGCGGTTCGCCCTCGAGGTGCACGTCGACAAGATCGCCGAGCAGCTCGGCATCGATCCCGCGGAGCTGCGTCTCAACACACTGGTGCCGCGCGACTCGTTGACGGCCAACTACCTGCGCGTGGGGTCGATGGGCCTCGGCACGTGTATCGAGAAGGTCGTGCAGGGGTCGGAGTGGAAGAAGAAATTTCGGAAACTGCCGCACGGCCGTGGCGTGGGGCTTGCCTGCTCCAGCTACATCTCGGGCGCCGGGCTGCCGATCTACTGGAACAACATGCCGCACTCCGGCGTGCAGCTGAAATGCGACCGCGGCGGCGGCGTCACCGTCTTCTGCGGCTCGACCGAGATCGGCCAGGGGTCGGATTCGATCCTGGCCTACATCGTGGCCGAAGTGCTCGGCATCGATCCCTTCCACATCGCGATCGTCACCGCCGACACCGAGCTCACGCCGGTGGATCTCGGCAGCTATTCCAGCCGGGTGACCTTGATGAGCGGCAACGCCGCGCTGCAGGCGGCCGAGCGCGCCCGCGAGCTGCTCGCCCTCCACGCCGCGCGCCGCCTCGAGATCCCCGGCGATCGCGTCGTGTTCGCCGATGGCCGCGTGTTCGACAGCCGGGATCCCGACACCGGGATGAGCTTCGCCGAGGCCGTCCAGCACGCCGAAGCCGCCGAGGGGACGGTGGGCACGGTGGGATCGTACACGCCGCCGATGAGCCCGGGGAAATACCGCGGCGCCGGCGTGGGGCCGTCGCCCGCCTACTCCTACAGCGCCTGCGTCGCGGAAGTCGACGTCGATCCCGCGACCGGCATCGTGCGCGTCCCGACGATCTGGATCGCGCACGACCTCGGCCGGGCGATCAATGCGGCGGCCGCGATCGGCCAGGTCGAAGGCTCCGTCTACATGGGCCTGGGCGAGGCGTTGATGGAGGAGATGGCGTATCGCGGCAACCGCAACGTCGTGCACAAGATTCCGAGCCTGCTCGAGTACAAGAGCCCGACGACGCTGGAGATGTGCGACGTCGTCACGTACTTGATCGAGGATCCCGACCCCAACGGACCGTTCGGCGCCAAAGAAGTCGGCCAGGGTCCGCTCCTGCCGGTGATGCCGGCCGTGGCCAACGCGGTGTACGACGCCGTCGGGGTGCGCGTGGACGAGGTCCCGATCACGCCGGAGAAGGTGCTGAAAGCACTGCGGGGAAAGGGGAAGGGGGAAGCGGGACGGGTGGGCCCCACGCGCTTCCCGGATATCCCCTGGCCCGAACCAGTCCGCGTGCCGCCTCCCTGGGAGGCCTAGTGCTCCGCCTCCCCGCGTTCGCGTACTTGCAGCCCAAGACCCTGGCCGAGGCCATCGCGATGAAAGCCGACGCGGGGCCGTCGGGAATGTATGTCGCGGTCGGCACTGATCTCTACCCGTACATGAAGCGGCGGCACGAGGACCCGACGCTCGTGATCTCCCTGATGGGGATTCCCGATCTGCGACGTGCCGATGACCGGGTCGTGGGTGCCGGTCTCACGCTCACCGAGTTGGCCGTCGGGCCGTCAGCCCGTCCGGCCGTTGTTGCCGACGCTGCCCGCCTCGTCTCCACGCCCCTGCTCCGCAACATGGGCACCCTCGGCGGCAATCTCTGCCTCGACACGCGCTGCAACTACTACAACCAGTCGTATGAGTGGCGGAAGTCGATCGACTTCTGCATGAAGAAGGAAGGGCACATCTGCTGGGTGGCGCCCTCGTCGCCGCGCTGCTGGGCGGTCAGCTCGTCGGACATTGCCCCGGTGATGGTCGCGATCGGCGCCGAGTACCGTCTCGTGGGGCCGCAGGGCGAGCGGATCGTGCCGGCCGCGCGGTTCTATCACAACGACGGGATCAATTATCTCACCAAGCAGCCGGACGAGATCCTGGTGGACGTGCGCCTCCCCGCCCCGAACGGATGGGACGCCGCTTATCACAAGCTGCGGCGCCGCGGATCGTTCGACTTTCCGGTGCTGGGCGTGGCGGCGTGGATTCGCTGGGACGGCACGGAGGTCAGCGACGCGAAGATCGTGCTCGGCGGCGTCGCGAGCTATCCGCAGGAAGTGCCGGAAGCCGGGGCCGTACTCAGGGGTGTGACGCTTGGGACGGCATCCATTGCGGCCGCCGCGGAAGCCGCTTATCGTCCGTCAAAGCCGATGGACAACACGGATTTCGACTTGTCATGGCGCAAACAGATGACACGCGTGTACGTCGCGCGGGCGCTCGAGGAGTTGCGGCAGCGGCGGGTCTGAGCCTCGTGGTTGCTGCCTGTCAGGACCCCGCCCGCGCCCCGATTCCGCTGACCGTCACCGCCGAACCCGCCGCCCAGACGGCGGGGGGTGTCGTTACGCTCACGTCAGAGCAGTTCCCGGAACTCGCGCTCCTGCCCAGTCCGGATCCGCTGCGGCCGCTACGCTGGACCAATTTCGCGATCCTGGTGGGTGCAGACACGGCGGACAGCTGGCGCATCGGGCCGACGCAAATCGCGTTTCGCGTGCCCCCTCTGCTGACAGGCAATTATGACGTCGCGATTGGCGCGGAGGGCTACGATCAGGCTCGCGCGGCGCTGTTCGTCGTGGGACAGGCGTTCCCGGTGTATTGGGGCGGGCTGAACGCCTACACCAGCGTGCTGAGCGGAACCGTCTTTCCGTCTCGGGGCATACTGATAGCCGAAACTTATTCATGGCCGGGATTCACGACCGGCTACGGGCTGATCGACGTTCAGTCCCGCCGTCTCACGATGTACCCAGAGTTCCGGGAGGGGACTCGGCGGGTGAAAATGGAGGCTCCGGGGCCGAGCTATCGCCCCAATCATTTTGTGTTCGATCTGTCGCCGAGCGGGACCGCGGCCGCGACGGTGTGGCGCGCAGACCCCTGGACGGTCGTCGACACATTGCCGTGTGGAGAGCCACTGGGCGCGTATGCGGCGGCCGAGCTCTCCGCGACGACGTGCCTGTCGCTCCGCTTCGGCACGCTCGTGAGAAATGGAGTGGATACGCTCGGTCTGTTCCCAAGCCTTTGGTGGGGCAACTTCCGCCTCGCGCGCAACGGGAAGTGGGCCGTCGTGACGACCAGCTCGCTGGGAGCCTTCGGAGGGCCACTGACGTGGCCGGTTCTCGACAAGAGTGGGACCGTCGTCTATACCATCGACACACTCCATCACGTCACGGGGGCTGCGTTCTCGACCGCTGGGGACACCATGTATCTGACGGCGGGCGCGCCAGATCCCGCCGCCACGGATCCCAATGAGGTACGGTTTGCGCTGATGGCACTGGAGACCGCGACGGGGCGTACCATCGCGACTCGGGCGTTCGCGTCACATCGGGTGCTGCAGGACGTGGCCGTCGATCCCCTCCGACCCCTGCTGTATGTGGGCGGCTTCGAAAGGGAAATGACCGCCGACGGGTATCTCACGTTCCGGCAGTACCTGACGGTTCTGCACCGAGAGACCCTGGACGTCGTGGCCGACATGCCTGCCACCCTCAGTCCATCTCGCCGCTGGGTGAGCGACGCGACACTGCTTCATCAGGCCGGGGCCGGCCGAGTGAGCGTCGTGGGCTGGTGCGGCTTCGACTGCGGCGGCCTCTGGGTCTTTACGTTCGACCTGCCGTAGCCAGCCCCTCGATCTCCACCGTCGCCTTCGTGAGCACTTCGGCGACGCGCTTGCGGGCATCGTCCGTTTCCGCCTTCCAGCCGGTGCGGTAGACCGCCTTCACGAGCTGGCCGAGCGCCCGGTTCACTTCGACCATCGAGCCGCCGACCGTCCGTTCGACGGTTTCGCTGACGCGCTCGAAGATCTCCTCGACGACGTCCTTGTGGGTTTCCAAGAAGGCCCTCCCGGTATCAGTGATCTCGTAGACCTTTTTGCCTTCGACCTCGCGACCTACCACGAGGCCTTCATCTTCGAGCCATTGCAGAGTCGGATAGACGGTACCCGGCGAGGGGGAGTAACAGCCGTGCATCCGTTCTTCCAGCTCCTTCATGACCTCGTAGCCGTGACGAGGTTTGTCGCGCAGAAGTTTGAGGATCACGTATTTCATGTCGCCCGCTTCGAACCACTGGCGCCGCCGGCCGCGGCCCGCGCGCCACCCGCGGGGCCCGAACCCGAATGCGAACCCCTCCCAGCTGAATTGCCGCGCCATCCTGCCTCCCGGTCAGATGTTACGTGACGATATATGGTCAAGATATATCTTGTCAACGCGTGTGTTCCAAGTCACCATCCGACTTGAGATTGCGGGCCCGCCGAGCACCCGTACATTCCACCCTCGCTCTTCGGTAGTCCCCCACGCAGCGCCCTTGGAAGGAGCAGCGATGTCCGTGCAAGTGACCCCCCACCCCGCCTGGGTGGCCGAGCTCGATTCGACGCTGGAGCCCCGACGCCAGGCTATTCTCGACACGCCCGTGATCGTGGACGCGTCGGAGAATCAACTGGTGGATGGCCAAATTCAGAACTTTCTGGTGGGGTTCTATCCCATCATTCGCGATTTTCCGCAGTGGTTGCAGCTGCTGCTCGACCGCTCGCCCGAAATGGGCCGCGATTTCTTCACCGACAACATCCGCGTCGAGCGACGCCACGATGCCATGTGGCGGGCGATGGGCGACGGCTTTACGGTGCCCAAGAAGCGGTTTCAGGAGCCCGAGCCGATGCTGCCGCCGGTCAAGAAGTTCCACGCGTACCTCACCGACATGTGCCGCAATGCGGAGTTCGGCCAGGCCGTCTCCGCCACGAACTACGCGGTAGAGGGGGTCGCGCAGAAGATTTCGGAGAAGGCGCTGCGCGGTCTCGCGAAGAACGCAAAGATCGGCCCGCGCGGGCGCTGGTGGCTGGAGGAGCACGCCAAGTACGACGATGAGCATCCGATCCACGCCCTGGAGATCATCAAGGACTGCGTGAAGCGTGGCGCCGACACTCCGGAAAAGGTGACCGTCTCCGCGTTGGAGAGTCTCGCGCTCATGAAGACCGCCATGGAGGCGTCCTACCACGGCTAACAAGGGCCGCCGGATTTCGCCGGGCCGCGGGACCCGGGCCAGCGTCGCGACCGCCAAGCGGTTGCGGCTCGACCTGGTGCAGGCGGCGGCGGACGTCGTCGTCGCGCTGCCCGACGCCGTCGTGATCACCGGCGTCGACCGCCGGGTGCTCGCGGTGAACGACGCCGCGGCGGAGCTGCTGGGGTGGCAGGCGGGCGAAGTGGCGGGCAAGGCGATCGCGGACGTCGTGGCGGCGTCCGAGCGCGCCCACGTCGCGTCGCGCGAGGACCGGGTGCTGGCCGGCGAGACGCAGCGCTACGAAACCAGGATCGTGAACCACGCGACGGGGGAAGAGCGCGACGTCTCGGTGTCGAGCGGTCCCTTCCGTGTCGAAGGCGACCTCATCGGCACCGTGGCCACGCTGCGCGACATCACCGAGCCCAAGCGGGCGCAGGACACGCTGGCGCGGTCCGAGGCGCGCTACCGCCACCTCGTCGAATCGGCCTCGGATGCGATCGTGACGTACGACGCGAACGGGCGGTTCACAACCGTGAACCACGCCGCCGAAAACATCTCCGGCTACCGGCGCGAGGAGCTGGTGGGGCAGTGGTTCGCGCCGATGATCCCCGACGACGACCTTCCCAGGGCGTTGGCGCACTTCCAGCAGGCGCTCGCGGGCGAGACGGGGCTGTTCGAGACACAGTTCTACCGCAAGGACGGCGAAGTCCGCACCATCTCGGTCACCTACTCCACGCCGCAGAAGGACGAGGAAGTCCTCTGCCTCATCCGCGACGTGACCGACCAGAAGATGCTGCAGGAGCAGCTCATCCAGTCGGAGAAGATGTCGGCCATCGGGCAGCTGGTGTCCGGCGTCGCGCACGAGCTGAACAACCCGCTGGCCGGCATCTCCGCCTTCGCGCAGCTGCTCCTCGCCGAAAAGCGCTTCCCACCCGACCAGCGCACCGCGGCCGAAACGATCTACAGCGAGGCCCGGCGCGCCAGCCGGATCGTGCAAAACCTCCTGACGTTTGCGCGGCAGCATAAAGCCGAGAAGGGGCCGACGTCGATCAACCAGGTGCTCGACGACACGCTCGAGCTGCGCGGCTACGAGCTGCGCGTCCGCGGCATCGACGTGCGCCGCGAGTACGACGAGTCGTTGCCGGACACAATGGCCGACGCGCACCAGCTGCAGCAGGTCTTCCTCAACCTCGTCACCAACGCCGAGCAGGCGATGGAGCGCTCCCAGGGGCACCATCACCGGCTCACCGTGCGCACGCGCCGCGCCGACGGCGACATCCGGATCGAGATCGAGGACACGGGCGGCGGCATTCCCCAGAACCTCATCGAGCGGATCTTCAACCCGTTCTTCACCACCAAACCCACGGGCTCGGGCACGGGGCTCGGGCTCTCGATCTCGCTCGGCATCGTGCGGGAGCACGAGGGGCGGATTTGGGCCGAGAACGTGCCGCAAACCGGCGCGCGCTTTGTGGTCGAGCTGCCGGTCATCGAGCCTCGGGCCTCGGGCGAGTTCCAGGCGGTCAGCACCGTGCATCCGGTCGGCGATCGCCTGCGCATTCTCGTGGTGGACGACGAAGCGTCGGTGCGTGTCTCGCTCCAGCGCTATCTCGCGAGCCGCGGGCATGAGGTGGAGACGACCGCGAGCGGCCAGGACGCGCTCACGCGGATGGGCGCGGGGTCCTACGACGCCGTCATCGTCGATATGCGGATGCCCGACCTGTCGGGCGAGCAGCTGTTCGAGCGGCTGCGCGGCGTCGACCCCGAGCACGCCGAGCGCGTCATCTTCACGACCGGCGACCTCGTCAGCGAGCAGATGCGCCGCTTTCTGGACGGCTCCGGCCGTCCCTGTGTTCCCAAACCGTTCGAGTTCTCCTCCTTCGACCAGGCGCTGCCGGCTGCCCGCCGGCGCGCGTAATCTCCCTATGGCTAGCGGGTGGGGCCGATCAGAATCGCGTTGGTGAGCAGCCGCGCCGTCCCGCGCTCCCGCCGAAAACACGAGCGGCCGGAGTGATCTCCGGCCGCTCGCGCTGTTCCAGAGCTCCGGTGGTCAGGTCAGATCACTCGGACACTCCGTCCGACATTTCTGAGCTCGCGCTGCAGTCGCTGCAGATCGGGCAGAACGTTGTACTGCATCGGCTCCTCCCGCTGGATGCGGGGCATCATGTTGCGGAACCGGGTGCGCGCTTGGGGGACGGTCCAGGAAACCGTCGAGCGCCGCTGCTTGCGCACGATTTCGAGCGAGACGCTTTCGCCGGCCTCGTAGGAGCTGAGGATGCGCATCGCGTGAGACGGCGACGACGGCTTGCGACCGCCGATGCTGACAATGACGTCCCCGCCGCGCAGCGGCAGGCTGGTATCGGCTGGAGCCTTCACCACGAGCACGCCTTCGCGCGTGCCGAAGTACTCCGCCAGGTCGGGGTTCAGCGTGACCATCTCGAGCCGTCCCCACGGGGCCCCGAACACATAGCCGAATCCGGGAACGCCGGTGTCGATCTGCACGCGAAAATCGGGCTCCATCAGAAACCCGCCCGCGCGGGGCGCGATGGTGGCCCACGAGGATCCGAGCTCTTCCGCGACGATCGTCGCCCGCCGGGTCTCGGTGCCGCGGCGATACTCGACCTGCACCGTGTCGCCGGGATCGAGGGCGCGGGCCAGCTCGATGAGCCTCATCCCGGGCCCCGATTCGTCGTCGTCGTCGGCCCGGACGCCGCTGAGCGCGGCGCCCTTGAAGCGCGTGATGATGTCACCCGCCTTGAGGCCCGCGTCGTCGGCCGGGCCGCCGGGCGTCACGGCCTCGATGTACGCGCCGATCCTGTCGTTCGCGGCGTTGGCATCGGTTTTGACCACGACGCCGATGCGGCCGCGGTTGGTCGAAAACGAAAACACTCCAGGGCGCGGCGTGCGCGCCTGCGCGCGTGGTCTGGGCGCCGGCGCCTCCTGCGATTGCACCGGGATCACCGGGGCCAGCAGGCAGGCGACCGCCGCCGCCAGGGTCCAATTGCGAATCATGTGCCTTCCTCCAGACAGATTACAGGCCAACGTAACGGGCGCGGGTGGCGCGGACGTTGACCAGCTCCCGCATGAGATCCACCCGCTCCTCCCAGAGCTCCACCAGCGCGGCATCGCGCGCGCCCCGGTTCCGGGGGGCACGCGCGAGGTCGCGATCGATGGCGGTGATGCGGTCTTCCAGCTCGGCGAGCATGGCGGCCGCGCGGCCGCTCAGCACGAGGCTGTCGACGTTGAACCGTTCCAGCTGCTGCTCGAGCGTCGCCGACTGCCGTTTGGCTTGCGCCAGCTGGGCGTGCAGCCCGCTGCCGTCGCCCGCGGGCCGGAGCAGCAGGACGCCGGCCAGCGCGGCCGCCGCGGCGAGGCTCCAGCCGCTCCACACGCGG
>JAUYMC010000158.1 GCA_030699545.1 Gemmatimonadales bacterium
GCGCGTGGCCAGTCGCTGGTCGTCTGGGCGCTGGCGGAGGGCCGGGAAGCCGCGCGCGGAATCGACCTCTACCTCATGGGCGCGAGCGAGCTGCCGCGCTCGCTCTCCAACGCCTAGTCTCGCGCTGGCGCGGCGACCGTCTCCTCGTCCCGGCCTGCTTCGGGCTCCTCCTTGCCGAAGTTCTCGACGATCTGGACCAGCCAGGTGAGACGCCCGGAGCGGTAGAGGTAGAGCACCCAGGCCAGGACCAGCCCCAACAGCGCCCACTCGAAGGTGCGGAACCAGCGGTCGGTAGTGTCGAGGGTGATCCCGGCGGCTGCAAGGCCATAGCCGATGCCCAGGAAAACTGCGACCCAGAGGGCCGCGCCCAGGTGGTCGGCCACCGCCCAGCGGCGGTAGGGCATCCGCAGGAGGCCGGCGGCCGCGGGGCCCACGAGTCTCGTGTAGCCGGCGAAGTGGTAGATGAGCACGAAGAGCGGCCCCCGGCGCAGGATCGGCTCGCGCACCTTCTCCGTAAAGGTCACCAGGGACCCGCGCCCGATCCTGCTCCAGCCGAACCGTCCCATGAAGTAGCTGACTGTATCGCCAAGGACCGTCCCGGCCAGTCCCAGGGCGAACGCGCCCGGAACCGACAGCACGCCGTCCTGGGCACTGACCCCGGCCAGGAGGATGATCAGGGCACCCGGGACGAAGAAGCCCAGGAGCAGCGTGTTCTCCAGCAGCGTGCCGAAAAAGACTACCAGGAGCCCGTGCGACTCAAACAGCGCCCGTACCCAGTCTACAGCCGACTCGAGCAGCCAGGCGTAGCCATGAAAGAGCGCGGTCGGGAGCTGCAGGACCCAGCGCAGGGACACCGAGGCGACGGCAACGATCTCGAATAGGCCCAAGGTGTCGCTCACTGGGTTCATGCCTGCTCGGCGCCGTGAGGCGCTCTGCCCCCAGTGCTCCTGTGTAGATTCTAGCATCCATGGCTGGCCTGCCTTACCGGTCGTCCACCAGGTCCGCCTCCCAGATCTGCCAGAGCAGGTAGGCCGAGCAGAGGACGACGGCGATAGCGATGACGAGAGTGCCCACGAGGTTTCCTCCACGTACAAATGTTCGCACGTAGTAGAACAGATGTACCAGGGACTGTCAAGCCCCTGGGGTGGGAAAAGGACAGCGGCGTTCGGTCGTCCTAGTACGGCGCCACGGTAATTCCGATGAGTGAGAGAATGACACTCCGGCTCGGCAGCAAGACCACCTCACCCCTCAGTCCCCCTCTCCGTCGACGGAGCGGGGGAAGCGGCAGCAGGGGGAGAGGTCGAAGCTCACATCGCTCCTTTCATCTTGCTTGGCGGCAAAGTCAATGTGGTCGTGTCCTAGGTCTGGCGAGGCGACGGGACGGCGACGTCCCGGTCGGCGCGGCACTCCGCCGGCGAGAGGTCCGGGCGCAGCGTGACGAGGACGGGAAAGCGCAGGCGCCCGTCCGCGTCGCGCGCGGCGAAGTTGACCTCGCACGCCAGCGCCGGCTCCAGCCAGTAGACGAGACGCGGCACGTCCGGCTGGCCCTGGAAGGGAGACACGGCCGTGGTCAGCGGCTCCAACACCCGCTCGAAATCGACGCCTGGGAGGGTCGCCTCGACCTGCGCCACGAAGCGCAGCCGGCCGCGAGGCGTCGGCTCGCCGAGGAGCAGGGTCCGCACCGGCGCCTCTTTCCGGACGCCGAGTGTGTAGCCGCCGATGAGGAACCAGCCCGACTCGTAGGCCCTGATCTCCTGCCAGGCGCCCGATCGCTGGCCCGGCCGGTAGGGAGAGTCCCGCTCCTTCGCGACGATGCCCGGGAGACGCCTGGCGACCACGGCCTGGAAGTAGTCCACGCCATCGTGGTCGACATAAGCGCTGACTGCCGCCGGCCCCGGGCCGCGCAGAGCGTGGGCCAGCCGCTCCTTCCGCGCGATGAGCGGCTGTTCGAGCAGGGCGCCGCCCTCATGGAAGAGCAGGTCGTATGCCTGATACACGCAGGCCGCGCCGCCGATGGCGCCCGGCGCGGAGAGACGACGGCTCAGGAGGCCATGGTCAGGGGCGCCATCCGGACCGGGAACAATGATCTCGCCGTCGAGGATCGTGTCCCGGCCGCCGACCTGACCGACCAGCGACGCCAGCTCAGGGAACCAGGCGCTGATCTCCCGGCCCGAAAGGGATTGCAGTCGAAGGCGCGCCCCCTCGATGAAGGCCAGGGCACGCACGCCCGCCCACTTCAGCTCGTAGAGGTGATGAGGTGAATCGAAGGGCTCGGCCGCTACGACGGGGAGCATCGGCAGGAGTGATCGCGGAAAGGAGGACATCGGCGGGGACCTCGGCCTGCCTGTTTCTACCGGCGCATCAGGGCGGCAGCTCCACGGGCGCTGTCTTCGCCGTGATTTCGATCAGCAGGGCGCCCAGCTCCACCCTTTGCCCCCGCTCCACATGCACCGCCGAGACGGTGCCGCCGACGCGGGAACGCAGCTCGTTCTGCATCTTCATCGCCTCAAGGACCATGAGCACGTCCCCCGGCTCAACCGCGCTGCCGGCGGTGACCCTGACGTCGATCACCGCGCCCGTGAGGGGCGAGCGCAGCATCCATCTCCCGTCCTCCAGGTGACCGCTCTCGTCCCTGTCGCGGCGCTGGCGGCGGGCGGGACGGACCGACTCCACCCTGTGGGTTACGCCGCCCAGGTGGACGTTGAAGCCCTCTGGCGTTACCACCGCGACAACGTCGAAGGTGCGACCGTCCACGCTCAGGGCGTATCGGGGCGAGCTTCCGAGGCGCTGAATCGTTGCCTTGCGCCAGCTCCCGTCGATCCGGACCCGGAGGCCGCCCTGGGGGTCGTCCTCGATCTCCGCTTCGAGCTCGCGGTCGCGGACCTTCAGCGCGTATTTCGCCAAGGACCTCCCCCGCCGCGCGCGCCCATTGCGCCTATGCGGCCGGCCATGCGCCAGGCATCGCCGTTCTGCTGCCGGGCGGCCGCTCCCGACGACGCCTCGGCGCCGTTCCTGCGCCTCTCATGGGTCAGCAGCGCCGCGGCGATTAGGGCAACGTCCTCGCTACCGTCCGTTTCGGGGGCCCGCATCGCGAAGCGCTCGTCCAGGAAGCGCGTGTGGATAGCGCCCGCCCGGAAGTCCGGGTCTT
>JAUYMC010000032.1 GCA_030699545.1 Gemmatimonadales bacterium
GTGAGCCGCGAGCCCGCCCGGATCGCGGTGGGGTCGGTGGCGGAAGTGCCGCTGCGCGCACCCGCCGCGGAGGCCGCGCTGGCCCGCGGCGACGGGGACGGGGCGGTCGCGGCGATCGCGACCGATATCCGGCCGATCGACGACGTCCGCTCGACGGCGGCCTACCGCCTGGCCGTCACGCAGAACGTGCTGCGTGATTTGCTGTCGATCGCCTGACGCACCTCAATAGGCCAGCTGGTGCAGCGTCCTCGCCAGCACCCGGGTGCCGAGCTCCAAGTCCGAACGATCGGTCGCCTCTTCGGGGCAGTGCGACCGGCCATCGTTGCTCGGTACGAACAGCATCCCCACCCGGCACCGCGACGCCAGAATCTGCGCGTCATGTCCCGCGCCGCTCACCAACGCCATCGTTGTGACGTCGTCCTCCGACGCCGCCGCTTCGATCGCCGTGCGAATGTCCGCATGCATCGGGACCGGCGGGCGCTCGTGCAGCGTCGCGATCTCGAGGCCGAGGCCGCGCTCCGTGGCGAGCGTCTCGCAGATCCCGCGGATCCCCTGAGTCAGGTTGCGGCATGCCTCCAGCGCGGCATGGCGCAGATCCACCGTGAAGACCACGCGGCCCGGAACGACGTTGATCTGATCGGGCTCGACCCGCAGCTTGCCCACCGTCGCCACGGCCGGCCGTCCCTCCACGGCGGCGCAGTGCGCGATCGCCTCCACCATCGCCGCCGCTCCAACCAAGGCGTCCAGTCGCAGATCCATCGGCGTCGTGCCGGCGTGATCGGCACGGCCGCTGACCGTGACCTGGAGGTGCACGCCCCCCGCGATCGTCGTGACGACGCCGAGCGCCACCTCCGCAGACTCGAGCACCGATCCCTGCTCGATGTGCAGCTCCACGAAGGCGTCGAGATCGCTGCGCGCCGCGGCGGGGATCTGCGAGGGGTCGAGGCCGCGCTCGCGCATCGCCTGCGCCAGCGTGACGCCGGCCGGGTCACGCCACCGATCAGCTTCGCCCGATTGAATCGCGCCGACGATCGCGCGGGAGCCCCAGAAATTGGTGTTGAACCGGCTGCCTTCTTCTTCGCAGACCACGAGGACTTCGAGCGGCCGTTGGGGCGCGCCGTACGCCGCTTCGAGCGCCTGCACCGCGCCGAGCCCGGCGACGATGCCGAGGGCGCCGTCGAGCCGGCCGCCGCGCCGTACCGTGTCGATGTGCGAGCCGGTGACGACGGGCTTGCCGCCGCCCGAGCCTTCGAGCCGGCCCCACACGTTCCCCACCGCGTCGCGATGCACGGTCAGCTCCGCTTCGCGCATCCAGTGCTCGACGCGATCGCACGCGACGGCCCACGCCTCCCCATACAGCGGCCGGTAGGCGCCGCCATCGGGCTCGGCGCCGATCGCGTACAGCTCGTCGAGCCGGCGTTCGAGCAGGGTCAGATCAATTCGCATGGGCACCATTCGGCTTCAGGAGGCGTCCCCAACCCGCGGTCCCCGTGACTTCGCCATCGACGTAGACGGTCCGGCCGCGCACGATCGTGCGTACCACCGCGCCTCGAAAGGTACGTCCGAGATACGGGCTGATGCCGCTGCGCGTCTGGAGCTGCGCGGATGCGAATCGCCACGAGCGATCGAGATCCAGCAACGCAAAGTCGGCGTCCGCCCCCGCCACGATCGCGCCTTTGCGCGGATAGAGTCCGAAGCGCTGGGCCGGCGCGGTGGCCGTCAGCTCCGCCACCTGCTCGAGCGTCATCCCGCGGGCGTGCACGCCGTCGGTGAGGAGCAGCGGGAGCGTCGACTGGATGCCCGACACGCCGCCCCACGCCTGCCAGATGTCGTCCGCGCCTCTCGTCTTGGCCTCGGCGGGACAGGGGGAATGATCGGAGCCGATGACATCGACGCGGCCCGCCAGGACTTCCGTCCACAGTCCATCCCGCGTCCCGGCAGCGCGGATCGGCGGCGCGCACTTGAGCGCCGGGCCGATGCGCTCGAAGTCCTCCTCGCTGAACGCGAGGTAATGCGGGCACGTCTCCGGCCGCCCCAGAGGCCGTAATCCACGAGCGCCGAGCGGGCGGCGACGGCCTGCTTGGCGTCGAATGCCGCGGCCGTCGTGGTCGGCGGATGCGCATTGAGCGGCATCTCGAGCACCGTCGTCACGCCGCCCGAGATGGCGACATCGGTGACGGCGCGACCGGTGGGGAGGATGAGCGTCCCGCCGCGGATGACGAGGTCGCTCACACTTCGTCGATCGTGATGTCCTGCGCCCCTTCCCACAACGTCAGCCGCCCAATCTCCGGCAGCTGTTCCTGTCCCTGGGTGAGCGTGGCGAAATGATTGCCCGCGAGCTGGCCCACTTTGCTCGCGAACATCGTGGAGCCGTAGGGGAACAGCAGCTCCGTCTCGCTGATGCCGCCGGGGTAGAGGAGCAGCATGCCGGGCGCGGGATGACTCGTGTGATTCTCGAACTCGAGGCCGAGGCGCGTGTCGCCCATGGGAATCCACGTCGACTCGCCGCTCCAGCGGCAGTGGACTATCTTGGATCGCAGCGGCAGCATCTTCCGAAACACGGCCACCGTCTTTGGCGCGTTTTGCTCCTCGAGACGCGCCGTGAACGTAAGGGTCCCCACGCGGATCTTGAGCATGCCCAACACTAACCGTCCGATGATTTCGACGCACGTCCTCGATACCACGCGCGGCCTGCCCGCGGCGGGCGTCACCGTCACGCTGTGGCGGCTCGACGGCAAGGTGCCGCTCGGTTCGCAGCAGACCGACCGCGACGGACGGATCGGCGATGTCGCGGCGGGGCAGGCGCTCGAGCGCGGATCCTACCGGATGGCGTTCGACGTGGGGGCGTATTACCGGGGGAAGGGAGAGGCGGACATCTTCCTGCAGCGGATGACGCTGGACATCGAGATCAACGATCTCTCGCGCCGCTATCACATCCCGCTGCTGATGTCGCCGTATTCGTGCGTGAGCTACCGGGGCAGTTGAATCCCGACACCCTGTTCGAACGCGCAGGGCCGCTCGTCGCGCGTCTCAAGGCCGAAGGGCCCTTCCCGTCCGGACCGGCGCTGATCGCGCGGGCGCGCGAGATCCTGGAGACCATGTCCGAACCGGACCAGATCGCGGTCATCAACGCCCATCCCCGGATCGGGGAAAAACCCGAAACCGTGCGCGCCCAGTCGGCGATCTCGTTCCGGGAACAGGGGTATGACCGCGACGTGACACCGCCCGAGGTCCTGCTGCGGCTCGCGGAGCTCAATGCCGAATACGAGCAGAAGTTCGGCTTCCGGTTCGTGGTGTTCGTGAACCGGCGGTCCCAGGAGGCCCTCCTTCCCCTGCTCGAAGCGCGGCTGCGCGGCACCCGCGACGACGAGCGGCGCACCGCGCTGCGCGAGATCCTCGCCATCGCCCAGGACCGATGCTCACCATCGTCAAGCTGATCCAGTCGCTCATCAAGGCGCTGCACTCCGAGGGCACGCCCGGCCAGCTCGCGGCCGGCATCGCCCTCGGCTCGATCATCGGCCTCACGCCGCTCGTCAATCTCCATAACGCGGTCGTCTTCGCGCTGCTGGTCCTGCTCAACGTCTCGTTCGCCGGCGGCCTGCTGGGCTGGGCGCTCTGTGTCCCGATCGGTTTTCTGCTCGATCCCCTCTTTCATTGGCTCGGGCGCACGCTGTTACTCGACGTCCCGTTTTTGACGCCGCTGTGGACGTCGCTCTATAACATGCCCGTCGCGCCCCTCACGAACTTCAACAATACGGTGGTCCTGGGGAGCCTCGCCTTCGCGCTGCTCGCGTTCATCCCGCTGTTCCTGGCGGCGCGCTGGGCGGTCGCTCGCTACCGCGCCACCATCGGCGAGCGGGTGCGGCAATCGCGCTGGTACCGCGCGGTGACGGCCTCGAAGCTGTACAACGTGTACCGGCTGTTCCGGCCCCAATGACGGTCAAGATCTTCCGCTGGCGCGCGATCGGGCCGTTGCTCGTGCTGCTCGTGATCGTCGCCATCCTCTGGGTCCTGTTCGCCGACACGATCGCGCGGCGCGAAACGGAGAAAGTCGGCACCGAGGTCCTCGGGGCCCGCGTCGAGATCGAGGACCTGCATCTCGACCTCGCCAACGGCGACGTCACGATCCGCGGCCTCACGATCGCGAGCCCGCACGAGCCGTTCCGCAACCTCCTCCAGGCCGACGAGCTGGTCGCCGATCTCGACGTCATACCACTCCTCGAAAAAAAGATCGTGATCGACCGGATCGCGGCGAACGGGCTGCGCTTCGGCACACCGCGCACCACCGACGGCCGCGTCGCGGCCACGGGGTCGGGTCGCCATGCCGGCATCGCGACGCGCGTGATGGCCGAAGCCCGGCAGTGGGCCAGCCAGTTCGACGTGCCCGTCCTGCAGCTCGCGACGGGGGAGATCGACATCGATTCCCTCGATCCGCGCAATCTCACCACCATCAAGGTGGCCGAAGCCCTCGCCGCCCGCGCCGACTCGAGCCGCCAGGCCTGGCAGTCGGGCTTCGACACCCTGCGGCTCGGCCCCACGCTCGATTCGGCGCGGGAGACGCTCGAGCGGCTGCAGCGCGCCCGCGCGACCGACCTCGCGGCGCTGAACGAGGCCCGGCGCGCGATCGATCAGCTCAAGCGCGCCCGCGATCGCGTCACCGCGCTCGAGCGCCGCGTGACCACCGGGGTATCGACCCTGCGCGCCGGGATCGGCAGCCTCGATAGCGCGCGGCGGCGAGACTATGCGTTCGCCCGCAGCCTCGTGAAACTGCCCAGCTTGGACGCGCCGGAGATCGGCGCGGCGCTGTTCGCGCCCGGGGCGATTACGCCGTTCGAGCGTGTCTACTACTGGCTGAACCTCGCGCGCCGGTACATGCCGCCCGGCCTGCGGCCGCGCGCCGGCGCCGGCACGCCGCGCGTGCGGCATCCCGGCGCCGACGTCCGCTTTCCGCGCGAGCGCAATCTCCCCGGGTTCCTGCTGCGCAGCGCCGAGCTGTCGTTCCTGCTCGATCCGACGGCGCCCGAGCCGCGCCGCTACGCCGGCCGGCTCACCGGCCTGACGAGCGACCCGGCGCTGTACGGGCGGCCCACGCTCGCCGTGGCGAGTGGTCCGGCGCTGGCCGCCGGTGTGCTCCTCGACCACGTCGGCGCGATCGCGGAAGACACCGCCGGCATCACGGTACAGAGCGTGCGGCTGCCGCCGCTCCGACTGCCCGCGCTGCCCCTCACGCTCGATCCGGGGGATGCGACGCTGCGGCTGGGATTTGCGTTACGTGGTGACGAGATCGATGCGCGCTGGAGCGTGCGCTCGAATCGCATCAGCTGGGCGCGCGACTCCGCGGCATTCGGCACGGGGCAGATCAACGACCTGATCTGGCGCACGGTCTCCGGCATCTCCCAGCTCGAAATCGAGGCGCGGGTCACGGGGACGATCGCGAACCCGACGCTCCAGGTCCGCTCCAACCTCGATCAGGCGATCGCGGCCCGGCTGCGGGCGGTGCTGGGGGAGGACGTCGCGGCGGCGGAGCGGCGGCTGCGCGCCGCGGTGGATCGGGTGGTGGACGCGCAGGTCGGGCCGGTGCGCAGCCGCGTCACCGAGCTGCAGGCCGAGGCCACGGCGCGGATCGCGCGCGAGCGGGCGCCGATCGACGAGCTCCAACGCGGCCTCGAGCAGCGGCTGCGGCAGCTCCTCCCCGGCATCCCGCTCCCTTAAACCCCTCCCTGCCGGCCGGCATCCTACTTCCGTGACGGATGACCTCGTCGCCCGCGGCGCCGTCTCCGACCGCCTGATCGCGCTCGTGCCGCCGCCCCCGGGCGTCACCCGCGATTCCGCGATCGCGCTCGAGCCCGAAACGCTCGACCGCTACTGGGCGACGATCCACCGGATTCTGTTCCGGCGGATGGTGCTGCGGGCCTATCCGCTCTGGCCGGCCGACCACGTCGGTCTCGTTGCGGCGCTGCGACTGCCTAACTAGTTGTCGGCGCCGTACTCCGCGTCGAGCGCCTTGGCTATCCTTGCCCGAGACTCCTGCAGGTGCGCGAGCGTGTAGGCGTCGAACCGCGCCGGCGCCGCGAGCCGCGCGCCGATCCGGCGATGCAGATCGGTGAGTCGCGCGCGCGCCACCGACCGCGCGTCGGCCGGCGTGCGCTCGGCCGGCTTCACCAGAATCGTGGTGAGCCGGTCGATGTAGGCGCGCTGCAGGTCACGCCGCATCGCGGACACGTTGCGGCCCGGCGCCGTCCACACCTCGCTCCACGCCGCCCGCGTCAGCTCGTCCATCACTTCGGGAATCGTGACCACGTTCGCGGCGCCGAACTTCATCTCGCCGTCGCGGATCGCGGCCAGCCGGAACGGATGCAGCAGCTGGTTCAGCGCCGCCGTCTGGAAGCCGACCACCTGCTCGTGCAGCGGATAGTCGATCCGCCCGTTGAACGTCGTGGGCGAGCCCCAGTGCAGCCAGCGGTTCGAGCCGAACTGCGCCAGCACCTCCTGCGGCACCGCGAACGCCCGCTCGGCGAAGACGCGGTCGATGAGGAACGTCAGCGCCTCGCGCTGCTTCGCCTTCGGCACGGCGACGAACGGCCGCCGCGCGTTGGGATCGCCGACGTGATCGCGGTTGATGTACTGCCCCCCGACGTACTTCACCGCCGGCGCCACCGCCTGCGCGTACTGACCGAACAGCTGCTGAAACGCGACGGTCAGCTGATGGTAGCGCGAGTTGTCGGCCAGCACGTGCTGCGGCAGCGTTTGCCACAGCCCGCGGATGATGTCCGTGCGCTCCGTGCCCCACGCCAGCGGATCGTCGCTCAAGTCGTAGACGTTGATCGACGGATCGATCGCCCCCGGCCCGCCCGCCTCGGCGTTCGTGCCGTAGAGATGGCGCGGATCGGCCACCTGGCGCGCCAGCGCCGCGGCGTTCGCGGCGTCGGCGGTGTAGGCGTACGCGATCGCCCATTTGTCGTACGAGCCGACGCCGGGGTTGTAGTAATAGCCGTTCGGCCGGCCGCGCGGCGCCACGTTGGCCGTCGGGTACTCCATCACCGAGCTGAACACGCCGTTCTCGTCGGCCCAGGCGCGGTCGTGCAGCCGGGCAAACGGCGTAGACGTCGACGAGCGGAAGTTGTGCTGCAGGCCGAGGGTGTGGCCCACCTCGTGCGCCGTCACCCAGCGCACCGCCTCGCCGACGTACTCCATCGGCACGGGGTCCCCGGGGCCGATGTCGCCGCGCTCGGCCAGCACCGCCCCGAGCAGCGCGCCCTGCGCCTGGAACGCCTGCGCAAAGCCCGCGAGTTCATGCGCGTGGTCCCCGAACTCGAACGTCTGGGTGAACGCTTCCGCCGCGCTCGCCGGCCGAACCATCGTGCGCCAGGCGTTGCGGAAGTTCGCGAACATGCTCGCCTCGAACAGAATGTCGGCGTCCAGCGTTTCGCCGGTGCGCGGATCCACGACCGACGGGCCGATCGCGCCGTAGCCCGGCCGATCGGAGACGTTCCAGCGGAGCGTCGCGTAACGAATGTCCTCGGGATCGGCGCCCTCGGGCAGCGGCAGGGCGCGGATCGCGTCCTTCCATCCCGCCGCCTCGAACGCGCGGTTCCACACCTCCACGCCCTGCACCATGTACGGCCGATAGGCTTCCGGCACGTTGGGATCGATGTAATACGTGATCGGATGCTTGGGCCGGACCAGATCGGTCCCCGCCACCGGCTCGCCCGGCTCGAGCCGCCAGCGGTTCACGTAGCGGACGAACGCCGATGAGTCTTCCTGCGAGAAGTCCTTGTGCACCGTCCAGAAATTCCCGACGCGGTCATCGCCCAGCCGCGGCGTCATCGGGTTCGCCGGCAGCGCGACGAGGCTGTAGTGAATGGCGACCGGGATGTAGCGGCCGTCGGGCACGGAGACGAAGGTCGCCGGCTGCTGCGGCCGGAACGTGAGCTTCGCGCGGATGTTCACGTTCTGCGCGAACGCCTTCACGCCCTCGAGGTAGCTGCGCGGCTTCTCGAAGGCCGCCACGCCGGGCCGGCCCGGCGTCGTGGAGACCGCCAAGCGGACGCGCCGGCCCACCCCCGAGAGGTCGGATACCCACCAGTCGTAGGTGTTGATCACGATCGCCGAGTCGTCGCGGATCGATTCGATCTTGGCCTGCTCGAGAACGGAGGAGCCGAAGGTGAGGTTCACCGCCTGCCGCGCGGCGGGGCTGTGCGTCGCCGTGTAGCGGGCCGGCCGCTCGACGAGGAACACGCGGTCCCCGTGGCGCTCGAGCGAGACGAGATGGGCCTCGAAGATGTCGAGCATCGTGCCGCCGAACAGCCCCGCCGCGCCGATGCCCTGCGCGATCTCGTAGACCATCAGGAAGTCCTGCCCCAGGCGG
>JAUYMC010000161.1 GCA_030699545.1 Gemmatimonadales bacterium
CGACCAGCCAGAGCGTACCGAAGTAGAAGGCGCCGAGCAGCGTGCCGCCGGCCATGGCGAGCGCGAGGGCGGCCGCGTCATTCATGGTTACGGCTCACTCTCCTCCCTCATCTCGGCCCTCTCGCTTGACCCAGTACCAGGCGTTCAGCGAGCCGAGCAGGGCCCCCAGGAGCAGGAGGCTGAGCGTCCAGGAGATGCGAGAGGGGAAGCGGGCGTCGAGCCAGAGTCCCAGCGCCACGCCCATCACCGTCGGCAGCGCCACCGCCCAGCCCACGAGCCCGAACATGCCCAGGCCGAACCAGACGCCACGCCGGCCCGCTCGACGGGATCGGAGCTTGCGCTCGGCCTTCCGCCCGACGACCTCGGTGACGTCGCGCTCGGGCCGCGGGTCTCGGGAATGCGGCTCATCCCTCATGCCTCGCCTCCATCTCGACGAACCGCCGCACCACGCCCCCCTCCAGGCGGGCCAGCGCGCTCCGCGCCGCCCGCTCCCGGTCGTCCAGCGCGAGGAATTCGCGCTCGACCACCGCCCGCAGGCTCCCCAGATCGTCGCCGGTCGCTCCGCGCCACGCCGACACCAGGACCTCGGCCTCGCACTTCAGGAGCATCCCTTGGTCGATCGCCGCGAGGCCCTCGGCACCGGCGGCTGTCGTGAAGACGACGACGCCCGGCACGAGCGCGGCCACGAAGTCGGCGTGCCGGGGCAACAGACAGAACCAGCCGTTCTCCGCCTCCGCGATGACCTCCGTCACCTCCTCGTCGACCAGGACGCGCGAGGGCAGCAAGACCTTGAGCCTCATGCCCGGATCGCCTCGCCTCGGATCTCGTCGATCCCGCCGATCATGTAGAAAGCCTGCTCGGGCCGATCGGCCAGCTCGTCGTCCAGGATCCGCTCGCATCCGTCGAGGGTGGCACCGAGCTCGACCTGCCGGCCCGGAAGGCCGGTGAACTGCTCGGTGGTGAAGAACGGCTGCGTCAGGAAGCGCTCGAGCCGGCGCGCGCGGGCGACCGTGGCCCGGTCCCGCTCCGAGAGCTCCTCCAGCCCCAGCATCGCGATGATGTCCTTCAGCTCCTCGTACTCGGCCAGCGTCCGTCGCACGGCGCCGGCGACCCGGTAGTGGCGCCGGCCGACCACCGGCGGCGTCAGCATCTTCGAGTCCGAGCGGAGCGGATCGACGGCCGGGTACAGGCCCTGGCTCGCCCGCTTGCGGGACAGGATGACCGAGGCCGACAGGTGCGCGAAGGTATGGGTGGCGGCGGGATCGGTGAAGTCGTCGGCCGGGACGTAGACCGCCTGGATCGAGGTGATGGCCCCGGAGGCCGTGCTCGAGATCCGCTCCTCGAGCTCCGCCAGCTCGGTCCCGAGCGTCGGCTGGTAACCGACCCGCGACGGGATCCGTCCCATCAGCCCAGAGACCTCCGCGCCCGCCTGGATGAACCGGAAGATGTTGTCGATCAGCAGCAGCACGTCGCGGTGCGCCTGGTCACGGAAGTACTCGGCGATCGTCAGCGCCGCGTGCCCGACCCGGAAGCGCACGCCCGGAGGCTCGTTCATCTGCCCGAAGACCATGACCGTCCGGTCGAGGACGCCGGCGCTCCGGATGTCCCGGTAGAGCTCCTCCGCCTCACGGCTGCGCTCGCCGATCCCACAGAAGAGGCTGACGCCTCCGTAGCGGCCGACGACGTTGTGGATCATCTCGGTGATGAGTACCGTCTTGCCGAGCCAGGCGCCGCCGAAGAGCCCGGCCTGGCCGCCCCTCTCGAGCGGGCTCTGGAGGTCGAACACCTTGATGCCGGTCTCGAAGATCTCGGAGTGGATCGCGCGCCGGGCCAGCGGCACCGGCGGCCGGTGGATCGACTGCCACTCGACTCCCTCCAGCGGCGGTCCGTCGTCGATGACCTCCCCGAAGACGTTCAGCATCCGGCCCAGCAACGACTCACCGACCGGGACCTCCAGGGGCCCACCCGTGTCGACGACCGTCGCGCCGCGAGCGAGCCCGCGCGTCGGCGTGAGTGCGATGCACCGAACCGTGCGCGCATCGAGGTGGCTCGCCGCCTCCATCACGACCGGGCCGGGCCCCGTCGTGACCAGCTTCCGACGCAACGGAGGCAGCCTCGCGTCGAAGCGGACGTCCACGACGTTCCCCTGGACCGCCACCACCGTCCCCCGCCGGCGTTCGTCCACGATGCGGGGATTCCTATGGAGTGCGCCCGGCCGCCCCGGTCTTCGGGTTCTCCGTGGGCGTCTTCTTTCTCACGCCCTGGATCGCCGGATCCTCCACGAAGGGCTCGAAGCGGCGCAGGCCGAGGGTCAGGGCATCGCCCTCGGCGACCAGCAGATCCACCTCGGGAATCCTCGTCTTGAAGGTAGCGAGGATCGCGCCGCGCGGCGTCACGACCGTGAGCAGGAGCCGGTCGGGCTCGCGCAGCTTCCGCGTCACCTCACCCTCAACGGACTCGACCTCGCCTCGGAGCGCCGCCGGGAGATACGGCCCCGCGACGCGCGGTACGATCACGACCAGAACCGTGCCCAGCGCGAGCCCGATGAGGAACAGCAACGTACCGTGCCAGGGCTTCATCGCACGAAGATCTCCATTCGACCCTCCCGCACCGGGCCAGCGCTGCCGATTCGGGGTGCACGATCCGTACCAGACGGCGCGGTCTTTGTGTTCCAGTCACTTGCCTCATGCGATGACTTGCCGTGAGGCACGCGCGCCACATCGACGGGGACCGATCTCCTCATCGCCCGTTCCTCCGGGAAACACCGATCGCGCGATGGCGCGCGGTTGACATCGTTGCACGCCACCGCTACAGTCCAGACGACCTCGTTGCCAACGGGGGCTACGCATGGCCCCCAC
>JAUYMC010000169.1 GCA_030699545.1 Gemmatimonadales bacterium
TAGGCCTCATCGGTGCAGGCCGCCGCGGCGCCCGCGCCGGCCTCCACTACCACCCCGAAGCCCGCTTTGACGAGCCGCCCCGCGACATCGGGGACGAGCGCGACGCGACGCTCGCCGGGAGCAACTTCCTTGAGGACGCCGAGGTTCATCCGGGGCGGAGGCGCGGCGTCTCGCGCTGCTGCGCCAGCATGCGTTCCGCAAAGTCCACGCGCTCGGCGAGGTCGTCGAACTGGTTCTGCAACCCCTCGAGCCGCTCTTCCAGCTCCTCGACACGGCGCTCGGCGCGGCCGGGGAGCCGGCGCCCTTCGTCCACGCCCCAATTCCGCAGCGGCAAGTCGTCGGCGTCGCGGAACTCGCCGGCGGCCAGCAACACCATGTCGTACAGCCACCAGATGCCGAACCCGCCGAAAGTCACGATCATGGCGAGGCCGGTCTGCGACTTCCCGACGTAGAAACGGTGCAAGCCGAAGATGCCGCCGAAGAAGCCGAGGGCCACCGCGACACCGCGCGAGCGTTTGGAGACTTCGGGTTCGGCGGGGTCGGCATCCATGCGCCCCGATACTACGAGCCCGCTTCACGTCCGGCAAGCACGTGTAAACGACGCTGCTCCTCGTCGTAGGTCACCACGATCACCGCGCGATCGCCCAGAACGACGACCTCATCCAACGCGAGGCGCGGAGGCGTTTCCCGGGCTTCGCGTTCGGGTATCGGTTCCGCTGCGTCCCGTGTCTCACCCTCTCCCTCGCGCTCAAACCGGATCGTGAGGCGATGCGGGCCGGGCGCGACCGGCAGCTCGTGGAAGACGTAGAGCGGCCGATCTTCCCGCGCGCCGCCTGATCGCACCAGGATATTGGTCACCGCCGTGCCATCGATCGAAACGAGCAAGCGGTACGGCAGGATCGTGCGCTCGCACACTTCCTCCTGCCGCATGTGGATCGGGAGCCGCTCGAGCTCCTCCGGGGTGAGCCGGCGACAGGCCTGCACCTGCTCGCTGTAGGCCCGCCACGACAGCCGAATGAGCGCGCGGTTCGGCGGCGTCGCGGCGTACGGCGCCTCCGACAGGATCGCAAGGCTCACCCCCGCCACGGCCAGCAGCAGGATTCCCAATACGCGCCGCGTCATCGCATCGCCTCCTCTGCTTCGCACAGCCGTATCAGGTCGGTGACGTCGCGTTCGCCGGGAACTGCCGCCAGCGCGGCGATGTCCTGGCGGAATCGGGCGATGGCCGTCAGCAGGACCTCGGCCTCGGCGGCGGCGGCCGCCACGATCCGCACGCGGCGCCGGTCCACGCGCTCCTGCAGTTCCGCTTCCCGATCGTGGTACACGCGTTGCTCGAGCCATTGCGGCCCTTCGCGGTTCCAGCAATCGCGCGGCGGGCAGGAGGCCACGAGCACGCCGCCCGTCCCGGCGCGCAGGAACAGCTCGATGACGGACGTGTGCAGGTTGCCCGCGCACGACACCGGCCAGACATGGACGCCGCTCGACGCGCCGGCGTGCGCGAGCGCCGCCGCTCCGCGGTCGCAGGCAATCACGACGACATCGCTCGACGCGAGCGTCCGTGCCGCGGCGAAGGCGCGCGCCGCTCCGAGCTGATCGCGTCCGGTGCGGCCCGGCGGCCCGACGCCCATCGGCGCGCAGGAGCCGGCGCAGATGCCGCAGCTCACGCAGAGCGCCGGATCGACGCGCGCGACCAACGCGGAGCGCCCCGCCGCGGCCGTGGCGGCCGGCCGGGGGGTCATGGTGATCGCATCGTACGGACAGTCGAGGAAACATTGCTCGCAGCCGGAGCAGAGCTGCTCATCCACCACCGAGGGTAGCGGGCGGTGCGCCGCGCGCGGCCGGGTCCACAGCGGCACGAGCAGCAGCAGCAGCGTCACCGCGACGATCGCCGCCCAGGCGGCGCCGACGGGCAGCGCGCGCGTGAGGGGGAGCCAGAATGCGTAGAACACGTCGTAGGGCGCGGGACCCGGCAGACGAAATAGATCGGCCGGGGGCCCCATCGTGACCGGCCAGACGATGGACAGCGCCAGCAATGCGATGCTGCTGCCCCACAACAGCCCCCGTGGCGGCAGGAGCTTCGGGCGCGCGACGCGCGAGACGTGGAGCCAGACGATCAGCCCGAGGCCGATCGGCAGCGCGATGTGCGCGAACAGATTGAGGAAGAAGAACGCGCCGGGCATGGGCCGCTCGCCCACGAACGCGCGACTGATGGGCTCGGAGAAGATCGGCACGACATCGAGCAGCCGTGCGCCCTCCTGAGCGAGCACCTGCGCCTGGACGTCCCAGACCATGACGAAGCCGGTCCATCCGCAGACCAGAACCGCCCCGAAGAGCAGGACGCCGGTCACCCACGCGAGCGCGCGCGGTCCCCAGCTCCGTCCTTGTGCGAACAGCCGGAGCGCGTGCAAGGCGACGGCGATGACCGCGGCGTCCGAGGCGTAGCGGTGGAGGCCGCGAATCCAGCGGCCGAGCGACGGCTGCGCGGTCAGGTGCGCCACCGAGTCATAGGGCGCGCCGAGGCGGTAGAAGAAGAGCAGATAGATCCCGGTGACGAGCAGCACCAGGAACAGCGCAACTACCAGCGCCCCACTGTGATACAGCGGGTTGTAGCGCCAGCCGTACAGCCGGTTGCAGACCGCATCGGCACGCGCCAGCGTGCGCCAGAGCAGGCGCTTCAAGGTCGCCGCGGGGTCTTGCGCCATCGTAATATCATATTAACATGATAATAGCCATTATGCTATCCCAAACGGCCGAGTATGCGCTCCGTGCGGTCCTCCATATCAGCCAGTATGGAGCCGACCGGCCTCTCCGGGTGGGCGAGATCGCGGCCGCGCTGCGGATCCCCCACAACTATCTCTCGAAGATTCTCCACCAGCTCGCGCGGCACGGCGTGCTGGTGTCGCTGCGGGGCAAGGCCGGCGGGTTTCAGCTGGCCGTCCCGCCGGAGCGCCTGGCCCTGACCCAGATCATCATGCCGTTCGATCGGGTGGAGGAGCGGCGCCGCTGCCTGCTGGGCCGTCCAACGTGCAGCGACCGGACGGCGTGCGCCGCGCACAGCCGCTGGAAAGAAGTCGCCGATACCGTGGCCGAGTTCTTCCGGGAGACCACCGTTGCCGATCTCCTCGGCCACGGCGTGTCGCTCCCGGTCTAGTTCCCAACACGTGGAGGAGCGCACCCCATGACCACTCATCCCCCGGAGCCGGATACCGGCGAGCAGCCGCCCCTGCTGCAACGCCTCTACGACAGTCCGTTCTTACTGCTGGTGGCGGGCATCGGCGTCATGCTGCTGTTCTACACGGGATGGGGCCTGTGGGAGATCCTGACGCTCCCCCAAGCGCCCCTGCCCTGACCGCGAGGATCCTATGCACACCGGAATGGAATCGCCGCGTGGCGTGTGGTGGAAGCCCGCGCACAAGGCCGAGAAGATGTGGGTGCTCATCGCGTTCGCCTGGTGCATGGTGCTGTTCGCCATGATGCCGCTGTGGCACTTGAAGGGCGCCCAGAATCCCTCGGGCATTCGCTATCGCGTCGATCCGAGCGCGTACGCCCGGCGTACCAACGAATTCATCCGCCAGTACAAGGTGGGCGAGGACGGCGGCTTCGCGGTCGTCGAGCCGCCGCCCGGCGCCGACGTCTATCTGCTCGGCCGCATGTGGGCGTGGGAGCCCGTCCTGAAGCTGCACAAGGGCGTCGCGTACACGCTGCATCTCTCCTCGCTCGACGTGAACCACGGCTTCAACCTCAGCCCGGTGAACCTGAACTTCCAGGTGGTGCCCGGCTATGACTACGGCCTCCGCATCGTGCCGACGGAGGCGGGAGACTTCCGGATCGTGTGCAACGAATTCTGCGGCATCCAGCATCACGTGATGGTCGGCCGCATCATCGTCGTGGACGACAGCGCCGGTGCCGCTCCCACCGGAGGTGCCCAATGACCGCCGTTCCCGCCCCCGCTCCCGCATCCCTCGGCGCGCTGTTCCGCATCTGCTCGACGACGGGGCTCAAGATCAACGCGCAGGCCGAGGGTCTGATCAAGGCCAATGCCGTCGCCGCGACCGTGTCGCTGCTCATCGGCGGTATTACGGCCGTTCTCGTGCTGCTGACCCGTTGGCAGGTGGTGCATCTCCTGCCCGCCGATTGGTTCTACCGGATCCTGACGGTGCACGGCATGAGCATGCTGATCTTCTTCATTCTCTTCTTCGAGATGGCCGTGCTCTACTTCGCGAGCGCGGTGCTGCTCAACAGCCGGGTCGCCACGCCGCGACTCGCCTGGGCGTCGTTCTGGCTGATGGTCGCCGGCGCGGTGCTGGTCGAATGGATGATGTGGACCGGCAGGGCCGATGTGTTGTTCACGTCGTACGTGCCGCTGCGCGCGCACCCGCTCTACTATCTCGGCGTCATCCTGTTCGCCGTCGGCGCGCTGATCGTCACGGGGATCTTTTTCGGCACGCTCGTCGTCGCCAAACGCGAGCGGACGTATCAGGGCTCGGTGCCGCTCGTGACCTATGGGGCGGCCACGGCGGCGATCATCGCCGTCATCACGCTCGGGCACGGCGCCGCCATCTACATCCCGACGTTCCTCTGGTCGCTCGGCCTGATGAACGTGGATCCGCAGGTCTACCGGATGGTGTGGTGGGGGCTGGGCCACGCGTCGCAGCAGATCAACGTCGCGGCGATGGTGTCGATCTGGTACCTGCTCGGCGCGCTGACGATCGGCGCGGTCGTCCTCAATGAAAAGATCAGCCGGACGGCCTTCGTCCTCTACGTGTTGTTCATCTCGATGGCCGCGGCGCACCACCTGCTGGTGGATCCGGGCCTGTCGCCGGCGTGGAAGGTGTGGAACACGAGCTACGCGATGTACCTCGCGGTGCTCGCGAGCATGGTGCACGGCTTCACCGTCCCCGCCGGCATGGAAGCGGGACAGCGGCTGCGCGGCTACACCAAGGGGCTGTTCGAATGGCTGCGGAAGGCGCCGTGGGGGGACCCCGGGTTCAGCGCGCTCGTCTTCTCGGTGATCATCTTCGGCTTCCTCGGCGGCATCACCGGCGTGACGTTCGGCACCGAGCAGATCAACATCATCGCCCACAACACGCTGCGCATTCCCGGGCACTTCCACGCCACGGTGGTCGGCGGCACGGCCCTCGCGTTCATGGGCATCACCTACTACGTGATTCCGCTGATCTTCCGGAAGAAGGTGGCGTTCTGGGGGCTCGCCAAGATCCAGCCGTATCTGTTCGCCGGCGGGATGACGATCTTCTCGATCTTCATGACATTCGCCGGCACGTTCGGTGTCCCGCGGCGTCACTGGGACGCGACGTTCGCCCAGGCGCCGTTCTCCGTGCAGTACAACCCGGCCGTCGATCTCATGGTCGGCCTCATGGCGATCGGCGGGCTGCTCGCGGCCGTCGGCGGCGGCATCTACATCCTGTGCACCGTCTGGTCGGTGTTCTTCGGCGAGTCGATCGCGTCGCTCTCGAGCGCCGAGATCCGCGCGCTCCCGGCGGGTGTGCCGGCCGGCATGCTGCGGCCCCCCGCGCCGGTCGCGGACGCCAAGGACCACGGCACGCTGTCGCGCGGCACGCTGGTGCTGGTCGCCGTCTTCCTGATCGCGTTCATCGCGTACTACTTCGTCAACTGGAAGCTGCTGTCCGTCGTGTGGAAGGTCGGATGAGCCGGCTCGAGCGGCGGGAGGTCACGGCGCTCGCGGCGCTCGCCACGATCCTCGGCATCACGGGGATCTGGTGGGCGCTGGCGCTGTGGCCGCTCCCGGGCGACGCCCCGACCTGGCTCGTGCGCACGCGCGCGGTCTGCTTCGGCGCCGTGTCGAACGGGCTGCCGACCACCGCCGGATGGATGGTGCTGATCGGCCAGCCGGTCTACATGCTGGCGACGTTGTGGCTCATCTCCGGTCAGACACTGGGCCGGGGACTCCGGACGCTCGGCGGATTTCCGGCGGGCCGCGCCGTGCTGCGCGGCAGTCTGGTGGTGATCGGCGTGGGGCTTGCCGCGACCGGCGTTCGCATCGCCGGGGCCACGACGCTGGCGACGCCGATCGCCTCGCCGCCGCTCGCCGCCGCGGACGTGCCCCGCCTGAATCGCGGGGCGCCGCCGCTCGAGCTGGTCGACCAGCGGGGCCGGCCGTGGTCGCTCGCGATGCTGCGCGGCCGTCCCGCCTTCGTGACGTTCGCCTTCGCGCACTGCGAAACGGTCTGTCCCGTGATCGTGCACGAGGCGCTCCAGGCGCGCCGTCGCGTCCCTGATATCGAGGTGGCGCTCGTCATCGTGACGCTCGATCCCTGGCGCGACACGCCGTCGCGGCTGCCCAGCATGGCGGCGCGCTGGGGGCTCGGCGCGCACGATGTCGCGCTGAGCGACGTCGTCGCGGACGTCGAGCGGACGCTCGATGCGTGGGAGGTCGGACGGAGCCGCGACGTGCGCACGGGCGAGGTCGCGCATGCGCCGGTCGTGTATCTCATCGACCGCGCGGGTCGCATCGCCTACCGGATCCCCGGCGTGGGAGACGTGGCGACACTCGCCGCGCTGGCGCGCGAGCTGTAGGTGCCGGCGCTCGACCAGGGGCGGGGGGGGGCCTACTGGCGACTCACCAAGCCGGGCATCACGCGGCTGGTGATGGTGACCGCCGCTGCCGGCTACTGGCTCGGGGCCCGAGCGTTCGGGGAGCCGAGTGTGGTGGCGCTGCTGCATACGCTGCTCGGCACCGGCCTCGTCGTCAGCGGCACGAACGCGCTGAATCAGTGGTGGGAACGCGACGCCGACGCGCGCATGCGGCGCACGGCCGCGCGGCCGCTGCCGGCGGGCGCGCTGCGTCCCGGCTAGGCGCTCGTGTTCGCGCTCACCATCGCGGTCCTCGGCATCGCGTGGCTCGGCGCCTTCGTCAATCTTCTGACCGCGACGCTCGCCGCGGCCTCCCTTGCGTTGTACATCCTCGCGTACACGCCGCTCAAGCGGCGCTCACCGGTGGCCCTGTACGTGGGCGCGATTCCCGGCGCACTGCCGATTCTCGGCGGGTGGACCGCGGCGGGCGCGCCGCTCGACGCGGCGGGGTGGACGCTCTTTGCCATCCTGTTTCTCTGGCAGCTGCCCCACTTTCTGGCGTTGGGATGGATGTATCGGGACGACTATCGCCGCGCGGGCTTTCGCGTCCTCAGCGGCGGCGATACGGACGGCCGTCTCACGGCCCGCCACGCCGTGGTGTGCTCGCTCGCCCTGGTGGTTGTGAGTTTCGTCCCTGCCGTGGTCGGGCTCGCGGGGGTCGGCTACCTCATCGGCGCAGCGGTTCTCGGTCTGGCCATTCTGGGATGGAGCCTGCTGTTGCTGCGCGGGCCCACGCCCGCGCGGGCGCGCCAGCTGTTCCTGGCTTCGGTCGCCTACCTCCCTGCCCTGCTGGTCCTCCTGGTCCTGCTGCCGAGCTGAGCGGTCGAGCATGAGCGCCTATTACGTTACCGTGACGATCCACATCTTCGCCGCGCTGCTCTGGCTCGGCGGGATGTTCTTCCTGGCCGCCGTCGGCGCGCCGGTGCTGCGCCGGATCGAGCCGCCGGCGTTGCGCGCGGAGGTGTTCCGCGCGCTGGGGCTCGCGTTCCGCAAGGTTGGCTGGATCGCGATCGCCGTGCTGGTCGTGACCGGCGTCCTGAATTTGCATGTTCGCGGGATGCTCAGCGGCGCGGTCTGGAGCGACGGCGCATTCTGGGCGGGCACGTACGGGCGGTCACTCGCCGTCAAACTCGTGACGGTCGTCCTGATGATCGGGCTGAGCGCGATTCACGACTTTGCGGTGGGGCCCGCCGCGGCGCGCGCCCAGCCGGGCACGCCCCGGGCGGCGCAGTTGCGGCGCTGGAGCGCCTGGATCGCGCGCGCCAACGCCCTGCTCGGAATCGTGCTGGTGGTCGCGGCGGTCCGCCTCGCGCGCGGCGGATAGTCAGGACAACACGGCGCGCAGCGCCGGCTCGATTTCCGAATAGCGGAACCGAAACCCTGAGGCGAGCAGGCGCGCGGGCAGCACGCGCTGGCCGCCGGTGAGCATCTCCGCCCCTTCCGCGCCGAACGCCATGCGCAGCGCAAAGGCGGGAACCGGAACGACGGCCGGCCGCCCCAGAACATGCCCCAGCGCGGCCGCGAATTCGCGGTTCGTCACCGGGTGGGGCGCGGTGCAGTTCACCGGGCCCGACAGCGACGGCGTCGCCAGCAGGTAGGCGAAGATTCCGAGCAGGTCGTCCATGGCGATCCAGCTGACGTACTGCTTCCCCCCGCCGACCGGCCCCCCGAGGCCGAGTCGGAACGGCGGCAACATCTTGCCGAGCGCGCCGCCGCGCGGCGAGAGCACGACGCCGAAGCGGAGATTCACGACCCGCACGCCGGCGCGCGCCGCCGGCTCGGTGGCGGCCTCCCAGTCGCGCGACACCTCCGCGAGGAAATCGGCGCCGGCGGCGTTCGCTTCGGTCAGCTCCTCGTCGCCGCGATTCCCGTAGTAGCCGATGGCGGATGCCGCGAACAGCGCGGCCGGCCGGCGCGCGAGCCCGGCGATCGTGGCGCTCAGGAGCCGGGTGCCGTGCACGCGGCTCTGGCGGATGCGCCGCTTCTTCGCGGCGGTCCAGCGGCCGAAGACGTTCTCGCCCGCGAGGTTCACGACGACGACGGCGCCCTCGAGGATCCGGCGATCGATCATGCCGCGCCCAGGATCCCACCCCGCCGGGCGCGTCAACGGGACGACGTCGTGGCCCGCCGCCGCGAGGCGCGGCGCCAGCGCCGAGCCGACGAGGCCGCTCGCCCCCGTCAACACGACCCTCATCCTTGCAGGATCGCTTCGGCTTCGATCTCCACGAGCATGGCGGGATCCACGAGTCGGGTCACGGCGACGAGTGTGGCCGCCGGGCGGATGTCGCGGAACAACTCTCCATGCGCGCGTCCGACCGCTTCCCAATACGCGATGTCCGTGACGTACATGCGGGTGCGCACCACATCGGTCAGTTTGCCGCCCGCCTGCTCGAGCGCGCGCGTGATGTTGCGCAGCGCCTGCACCGCTTGAGCGTAGGGGTCGCCGGCGCCCACGATACGGCCGTTCTCGTCCGTCGCGGTGGTGCCCGACACGTGAATGACGCGGCCGGCCCGCACGGCGCGGGAGTAGCCGACGATCGGCTCCCACGGCGTCCCGCTCGAGACCCGGCGGATCATTCCGGCGCGGCGTTCCAGGTCACGTGGGAGGGGGCTCCCGATTGCCGAGCCTCGGCGATGCGCTCGTCCGTGGCTCGCACGATGTCTTCGACGCCGCGCGGCGGGTTGAGAAACGTGACCCCGCCGATGCTCGGCGTCGCGGCGCGGCCGTCGCCCGTGCGGAGGTCGGCGAGACCCGCGCGCAGCTTTTCGAGAACGACCCGGGCCGCGGGGGACGACGTCTCCGGCAGCAGAGCGATAAACTCGTCGCGGCCCAGCCGGGCGACGACGTCGGTCGCGCGGAGCGCCCCCCGAAGGATGGCGGCGGCGGACTGCACCAGCTCGTCGCCGACGCGGTTGCCGAGGTCCACGCAGGCCACGCTGAAGGGGTGCTGGTAGCGGCGGGCGCGCTCGATTTCGGCGGCGGCGGCCTCGTGGAAGGCGCGCGCGTTGCGGACCCCGGTGAGGTCGTCCGTCCGCGCCAGTTTGCGCTCGCGGGCGAGCGAATCGCGCAGCGCGCGGACCACCCACACCAAGGCCCCGACCGCCACGGCGGCCAGCACGAGGATTACGGCACAGTCACGCAGCATTCCCACTCCGGAAGGGGAAACCCGGTGAGAAACGTACCCTGGGGGCCTGCTCTTGACAGCGCGCGGGAAAGACTTACTGTATTAGTACAACGATACATCCAGGAATGCCCATTTGTTCGAGCACGTCGACCCTCGCAGTCCCACGCCGCTCTACGCTCAGATCGCCGGCCGCCTGCGGGTGGCCATTGCCGCCGGCGAGCTGCGTCCGGGGGACGCGCTGCCGTCGGTGCGCAATCTGGCGGGCCGGCTGCGCATCAATCCGGCGACGGTCGTCCAAGCCTATCACGACCTCGAGTCGGAGGGGTTTGTGGAGATGCGCCAGGGGGCAGGGACTTTCGTCCGGGAAGTAGTGCCGGAACGGCGGGCGAGTGAGCGCACGAAGCAGGCGGCGGATCTGGTGCGCCGGCTCCTGGCCGAGGCGGGCCGGCTGGGGCTCACGACCGGGGAGCTGCGCCATGCGATTGCCCAGCAGCTGGAGGTGAGCGTCGAATGAGTCACGCCATCGATATCCGCGACCTGCACTATCGCGCCGGGAAGGCATTCGAAATTCGCGACCTCCAGCTGCGCGTTCCCACCGGCTCGTTGTACGGCTTCCTGGGCCCGAACGGATCGGGCAAGACGACCACGGTTCGCCTCCTGCTTGGCCTGTTGCGGCCGCTGCGGGGCACGATCCTCGTGCTCGGCGCCGACGTCGCGAGCCAGATTCCGCGCATTCTGGCGCGCACCGGCTACGTCCCCGAGCAGCCGCACCTCTATCCGACGCTCACGGTCGGGGAAGCGCAGCGATTTCATGCCGCCTTCTATCCGACGTGGGATTGGGCGTGGGCGGGCGAGCTGGCGGGGCAATTCGGCCTCGACCGCGATCGGCGCCTCGCGCAGTTGTCGAAAGGGGAAATGGGCAAGCTCGAGATGCTGCTCGCGCTCGCCCAACGCCCGGAGCTGCTCGTCCTGGACGAGCCCACGGATGGGTTGGATCCCGTGGTCCGGCGCGACGTGCTGGCGGCACTGCTCGACTACGTCTCCCAGCACAACGCGACCGTGTTCATCTCGAGCCATCTGGTGCACGAGCTCGAGCGGATTTGTGACTGGGTGGGCGTGATGGATCGGGGCCGGCTCGTCGCGGAGCTGCCGATGCAGAGCTTCAAGAACGGCATCAAGCGCCTGCGGGTCGTGAACCCCCCTGCCCTCCCCGGCGACACTCCCTTCGTCGTGCTCGCGCGCGAAGCCAATGCGGGAGTCGAGACGTGGACCGTGCGCGGTTGGCAGGGCCCCATGCAGGCGTATTTCGAGGGCGTGGGCGCGTCGTTGCGTGAAGTGATCGACCTCGATCTGGAAGAGGGGTTTGTCGAGCTGCTGCGCACGTTTCGGGAACCCGCTCCCCCCGTTTAGGAGCCGTCATGTTCCGCATGATCCTGTTTACGCAATGGAAGTGGGCGCGGGCGGTGGTCGCGCTCGGGGCGGTGATCGCGTTCGCGCTCCCCGTGCTGTCGGTGGGACAGTTCGGCCGGGAGCAGGCGTCGCGGTGGGAGGTGCAGGCGATGCTCAGCTCGATTCAGTCATGGGGCGTCTTGTATCCCGTGGTGGCGGGGCTTCTCGCCCTGCTCATCGCCGTGCTGACGTGGTCACCCGATCATCGCGGACGGCACGTCTATGCCCTCACGCTGCCGGTACCGCGCTGGCATTACGTGCTGGGGCGCTTTGGTGCGGGCGCGTTGCTGTTGGCCGCGCCGGTGATCGCGCTCTGGGCGGGGGCCCTGATCGCGGCGGCCGCCGCATCGATCCCACCGGGGCTGCAGGCCTACCCGACGATGCTCGCGCTGCGGTTTAGCCTGGCGGTGCTGGTCGCATACGCCCTCCTGTTTGCCGTCGCGTCCGCGACGACCCGCACGGCGGGGTACGTCCTGGGCGTGCTCGCCGCGCTCATCCTGGTGGAAGTCCTCCTCTCCGTCGCCGACGTGAACGTCCACATCCTGGGCCCGGCGTTGATGCGGGTGTTCCTCTGGCCAGGCCCGCTGGAAATCTTCACGGGCCGCTGGATGCTGATCGATGTCTAGGGTCGCGCTGACCGCCCTCCTGGCTGTCGCGTGCGCAGGGGAGATAGCGGCGCAGGCCCCGGCCTCCGCGCTGCGGGCGCGGATCGATCGGCTGGAACGCGCGCTCGGCTGGGCGGAGGCGGCGGCTCACCGGATCGACTCGCTGGAGCATGGTCAACCGGAGCCCACCGATACGCTCATCGTCGGTGCGCTGCACGTTCTCGTTCCGAGGGGCATCCTCCCTCAAGCCCGCGTCGCGGTGACGCAGAGCTGGAGCGTGCTCGATTCCGCATTCGGAACGGCAGCCGTTCGGCTGTCCGGCCGGCCGTTCGACCTGGTGATGATGCGCGGAAGCACCCTTCCCCCGGGCCGGAGGTCAGATGCCGTCCTGACCACGGGGACGGAAGCGGACATCAGGCAGCGCGTGCTCTGGAGCGCGGCCCACGCGATGAGCGTCCAGAGCGACTCTGCGCTGCGCGTCTGGATGGGTGGCGCGCTCGTTCCCGAGCACGATCCCGCGCGCGAGCCGCGCGCCGTGTATCTCGCGCTCGTCACTGCCCCGTCTCCAGCCGCTCGGCGGTGTTTTCAGCGCGACCTCGGGGCGTGTCGCATTGCGCTCGGATTTACGCCCGTGGCCGACGCGATCACCGACTGGTACGACGCGGAACGCCGCCGGGTGATCGTCTCGGAGATCTCTTTCCTGGAGCCGGTGCAGCGCATGCGGGGCGCGGCGCGCGCCTGCGTCGAGCAGCGGCAAGACGCCGATTGTGTGGCGGTCCTCCGCCGCGTTCCCGCAACTGCCGTCCCCGCCCCCCTGCCGGCGTCGGCCCGCTACAGCCTCATCCGGCACGCGCTGAAGCTGGGCGGGCGTGACGCCTACGCCCGGTTGCTGGCCGCCGCGGGCCGGCCCATCGACCAGCGGCTGGCCGCCGCCGCCGGCGTTCCGGCCGACACGTTGTTGCGCCGCTGGCATGCCGACATCATCGCCGCCCGTCCGCAGCCGGTCACCGTCGATCCACGGGGCGCGTGGATGGCGCTGGCGTGGGGACTCGCATTCGGTCTCGTTGCGCTGCGGAGCTCACGGTGGCGCTGAGCGCGCGGCACCTGACGTCGGCCGCCGGCCTCGCGTGTCTCGCGATTGCCGTCGCCCAACTGCCGCCGCCGCCCGACCCGGTGCAAACGCGCTTTGCGCCGCCGCGCGAGACGGCGCCGTCGTGGCGGCGCGTCCTGACGCTGCAGCGGGAGCTCGACGTCGCTCGCCGCCAGCTGGGCGAGGTGTCGCGGCACGCGGGCAGGGTGGGCACCCTCGCCGCCGCGGCCCGGCCCGGGCGGCCACCCGTGCTCGTGAGCGATGAGGCGTTCCCTCCCGCCGTGCGGCGCGCCATTGCGGAGCGACTGCGGAGCGTCTGGCAACGGCTCGGACCGCCGTCGCCCGAGGTCGGCGTGGTCGTTTCGCTCTCGCGCTACGGCCGGCTGACACACATCCTTCCAGCGGCCACCGATGGACGCGCCTGCGTGATCGAACTCCCGATCGGCTGGCGCGTCCGATGGCTACCGGTTTCGGACGACGTGGAGTCGATGGCGCCGGAGATCGACGATTGGCTGATGAGCGCCATCGGGCCGTGCGGATTCTATTTCGCGTTCGGACGCCCCGGCCCGCTGGTCGAGGAGTGGCTGCTGTCCCGCTCGTTCGACGTCGGCTGGACGAATTGGACGACACCGGATCCGGCCCCGCTCCCGCAGGACGAGGCGCTGCTCCGCCACCTCATGCCCCTCCGCTGGGGCGGCGACGACCGGTATGCGTCGCTCGACGCCGTTGCCTGCAATGCCGGCGACCTGGCGCGCTGTCGCACGGCGCTGTTCGGAGGGCGCCTGCCGCAGCTGCGCCGCGAGCGGCACATGCCCTCCGGCATCGTCACTCGCTGGTGGTTCCCCCGCTCTCTCTATGACGCCGAGCGATACCTCGCGGACCTGACCCGCGCGATTGGGCCCGAGCGCTTTGCGACGTTCTGGCGGTCGCCGTTGCCCGTCCCGGAAGCCTTCGCGCACGCCGCGGGCGGCGCGGGCGGCGCGGACCGCGAACCCACGATCGAGGCATGGACGGCGCGCTGGCAGCGGGAACGGATGGGTCAGCTGCGCGTCGGGCCGGCCGTTCGGTTCCCCTCCGTTCTGCTGGGCCTGCTGGCGGCGGGGATCTGTGTCGGAGCGGTCGCGCTCTGGGCCGGCCGGCGACAGGTGGAGTGAGAGACGTCGGCAGCGGCCTGCGGCTCGGACTACCGGATGGGAAGCCAGTAGCTGACTTTCACGGCGAAGAAGTTATCGCCCTCCGCGACGAACGAATCCCACAGCTCCCGGAATCCCACCAGCCGGCCGCGCGCGTCGGCGGCGCCCCGGTCCTGCGCCCAGACCAGGAACAGCGTGCTGCCGGCCCGCCATTCCCACCGCAGCACGGCGTTGCTGCGGAACGACAGCACGTTGAAATCGGGATTGCGGATGGCGACGGTGTCGGCACCGCCATTGTCGGTGACGATGTAGTCGCCGGCCGTGTCGCGGGCGATGGTCGTGCCACCCGTGCCATACTCGCGCAGTGCGAAGCTCCGCGGCGGTATGACGACTCGGCTGCGCCGCGTCACCGCCGGGCAGATCGGGATGCTCGCAACCAACGGGCGACAGGGCGCCGATAACCCGAACACCGTGGCGAGCGCCGTCCGCAACCTGCGATGCGCCCCGGAACGGATCCTCCTCGCGGCGTGGGGGAGCAGCGAGATCGTCCGCTTCGTGCGCGCCCGCGGCCTCGCCGTCGACCGCGTGGTGGGCGGCCACGGTGGCGTGGCGGCGTGGGCCGACGTGGAGCGCGCAGCGCAGGGCGTCCCCTAGCGCGCGCGGCGCCGTCCGGACCCGTAGGGGAATCCCCAGTAGGTCGATATCGGGGCGCGTCGTATATTGGCGGCCCCATGTCCCCGATTCGGCTCGTTCTGGCGGGAGCGCTGTGCCTCGCCGCTCCGCTCGTCGCGCAGGATATCCCCTACCGCGTGGTCGTCCACGCGTCCAACCCCATCACGCGTCTCACCCGGGAGCAAGTGTCGGCGATCTTCCTGCGCAAGGTGACGCTGTGGGACCACCGGCAGCCCGTGCTGCCCGTGGATCAGGAGCCCACGGCGCCGGTGCGGCTGGCCTTCACCAGGAGCGTGCACCGCCGGACCATCGCGTCGATCCAGACGTGGTGGCAGCAGCAAACGTTCTCGGGTCGCGGCGTGGCGCCGCCGGTCCGCTCCTCCGACGATGCAGTGCTGGGGTACATCCGGCTGTATCCGAATGCGATCGGCTACGTCCATGCCGGCGCCGACCTCGGGAACAACGTCAAGCACGTCCCGGTGACGGCGCGGTGACCGCCTAGGGCGTGTCGAAACGGTTGTGCGCCCCGCGTCGCATGGTCTCGTGCTCTCGCTAGGGCTTCAGGACGATCCACTCGATTCGATTCAGGAGGTCGCCGACGTCTTCCGCCGACGAGGACGCATAGGCAAAGCAGCGATCGCCGCCGTCCGGGCGGACGCCCCGCAGCGCGCGCACCTGACCCACGAACCAGGGGTCGTAGGAGCGGCGCATGCAGAAACGGACCTGGTAGGGACGGGACAGGTGCAGCGGTTGCAGCGCTCCGGCGCGGACGCGCCGGACCGCGCGGGCCGCGGCCGTCTTCAGCTCGGCGTGCACGCGGGCGGGCGCGAACCCCGCACCGGCGCTGCGCGACATGGCGATCTTGGTCGTCACCGTCTCGATCGGCCCCAGCATCTCGCGCGTTTCCGCGGTCAGGACGTGATCGCCGGAGGCCAGCGCGAGCGGCACGCCCATTTCGCCCCCGATGAATGCCGCGATGCCGGCTTCGTTGAGCACCCGGCCGTTGACCGTGAAGGAGTCGAACGCGAACGAATGCGAGATGATGCCCGCCGTCCCCGCGTTGGCGTGGGCCCCGACGATGAAGATCGCGTCGACGCCGGGATTGAGACCCGTGGACATCACGATGGGCTTGGGATAGCCGCGGATGAGAATCGCGTCGGGATCGAGGCGGTCGGGCAGCGTGTTGCGGAACAGCGTGCCGCCGTGTCCGTCGTTCACGACGAATTGCGTGGCGCCGGCCTCGCGCGCGCCCGCGATGACGGCGTTGATTTCGTCGGTCAGCTCGAGGCGGAAGCGCGCATGGTCGGGTCCGCCGCCGCGTTCGGGCGGGCGCATCTCGGTCGCGTTGCGCACCGCGGCCGCCAGCCCCTCCATGTCGCCGATGATGTAGACGGTGAACCCGCGCGCCTCCATCAGCGGCTCGAGTTTGGCGCGCGCTGCGCGCCATTCCGTGACGCCGTAATACGCCTCCGGGGGCGTGGAGTCGCGCGGCTGCTGCTGGGCGAGCGCGAGCAGCAGGAGCGCCGCGATCACCGCAGCACCACCCGCTCGATCGCGTCGAGCAGATAGCCCAGCTGCCGGGCGTCGGACGTCGTCAGGCGATAGGAACGCTCGCCCGTCTTCTCGAGCCCCTCCCACCGCAGCGCATCGACGCCCTCCACGATCGCCGGCGGATAGGAGCGCCGCAGCGAGAACTCGATTCGGTAGGGCTTGGCGAGGCGGTACGGCCGGAAGCCGCCGCGCATGGCGCGCCGCACCGCCGCGGCCGCCGAATCTTCCAGCATGCGCCGCACGCGCGCCGGACTGAACGTGATCGCCGCCATCCGGCCGACGGCGTACTTCGTCGTGACCCCGATGAAGTCGTTGCCGAGGATCGCGCGCGTTTCCCGAATCAGCACGTCATCGCCCGTCACCATCGCTACCGCAACGCCATATTCGGCGGCGATCAGCGCGTTGATCCCCACTTCGTTCAGCGTCGTGCCGTTCACGGTGAACGCGTCGAAGGCGAAGTTGTGCGCCAGCACGCCGGGCATCCCGGCTCCCGCGTGCGCCCCCGTGAAGATCAGCGTGCCGACGCTCGAATCGATGCCGCTGATCATGAGCAGCGGCTTAGGAAATCCGCGGACGAGAATCGCCGCCGTGTCGAGGTCCCACGGCAGCACATTGGCGAAGAGATTGCCGCCGTGCCCCTCCGTCACGACGAATGACCCGGCGCCGCCGGCGCGGGCGCCGGTGATCACGGCGTTCACTTCCTGCGTCAGCAAGCCGCGAAACCGGCTCCAGTAGTCGTCGCTCGTGAGCGTGCGATACTGCGCGCCCTCGTTCCCTGCGATGACTTCATGGATGTCCACCGCGCTGCCCATGCCTTCCATGTCGGGCACGATCAGGACGCGGTAGCCGCCGGAGGGGGGCGGCGGGAGTTTCAGCACGGCGGGCGCGGCGGCTGTCTGGGCAGCGAGCAACGCGGGGACGCACAGCGGCAGCAGCAGGCGAATCACGGACGGCTCCGATGATTTCCGTGGGGAAGGCTAAGGTAGCCCCCGGGGCACCCCTATCAAGTAGGTCATCCGGAGCGGCGAACGGGAGGCCCGCCGGACGCCGATGTCCCAGTCGTACGCGTCGAGTCCCGCCACAAGCTCCCGCAGCTCGGCGGGCGAATACCAGCGCAGGCACGATACGATCGCGTCGAACGTCCCCACCAGGGGCAGGGCCGGTGGCAGATAAGTCCAGAGCAGCCGCGACCAGCGAAACGGCCGGACGAACGGTCCGGCGAGCAGGGAACCCAGCCAGGTGAGCGCAACGAGCGCCAGATCGAACGGCGCCCGGCGCGCCGCCTCGAAGATGGCGATCCCCTGCCGGCGCGCGACGGCATCCTCGAGAATCTTCCGCGCCTCCTCGGGCCGGAAGTGATGGAATGCCGTGAACATCGTGCGAAACCCATCGAGCGACGCGGGCACCGCGCGGGCGTCCACCGGTGACGGGTGGAGATCCGCGTGGCGATGGGGATACAGGTCGGTCAGCACCACGGGCAGCCCGACCGCCGGCGCGAGGAGGGGCCACGGACCCCCCGCCCCCGAGCAGAGGTCCACGATCCGCCGCGCCCCCGACCGCGCCGCGGCAGCGCGAATCAGAGGCCCCGCGGGTTCGTAGGTGCGGGGCAGCGCCAGCGCGAACGCCAAAAAGTCGGTCAGCGCGTCGCGCAGCGACGGCGGGCACCACGGCAGATCGTGAATTTCGACCAGATGCAGTCGTCGCATGGATCCCCATAATTGCATGAAACGCGGCGTCACGTGAGATTTCGCGCCCGACATGAGCCTGCGCACGACGCCCTTCCACCCGCGGACCGCTCCCCTTTCCGAAGGGCACGCCTGGAGACGCTGGGCGGGCTACGTCGTCGCCAGCGCCTACGACCTGTCGCACGAACGCGAGTACCACGCCATCCGGAACGCCGCCGCGCTGTTCGACGTCTCGCCCCTCTATAAGTACATGGTCACGGGGGTCGATGCCGGCCGGTTGCTCGACCGCGTCGTCACCCGCGACATCGCGAAAGCGAAAATCGGCCAGGTGCTCTACACCCCGTGGTGCGACGCCGAGGGCAAACAGATCGACGACGGAACCATCTCCGTGCTGGACGAGCGGACGTATCGCATGACGTCCGCCGACCCCAACCTGCGCTGGCTGCACCTCAACGCGGCCGCGTTGGACGTCGCGATCGAGGACGTCTCCGAGCGCACGGCCGCGCTGTCGCTTCAGGGCCCGAATGCTCGCGCGATTCTCGAGACGGCCGCCGAGCGCGACCTCCGCGGGCTCAAGTACTTCCGCCTCACCGCCGCCGCGATCCGCGGCATCCCCGTGACGCTCTCCCGCACCGGCTACACCGGCGATCTCGGCTACGAGATCTGGGTGGACGCGGGGAGCGCGTTGCCGTTGTGGGATGCCCTCATCGCCACGGGCGCCGCGTACGGTATCACGCCGGCGGGCATCCTGGCGCTCGACGTGGCGCGCATCGAAGCAGGCCTGCTGCTCATCGAGGTCGACTACGTGTCGTCGCGCCACGCGCTGATCGAATCGCAGAAATCCTCGCCGCTCGAGCTGGGCCTGGGCTGGACGGTCGCGGCCGACAAGGCGCGCTACAACGGGCAGGCGGCGCTCCACGCCGAACGCGCGCGGGGACCGGCGTGGCAGTTCGTCGGACTGTCGGTGAACTGGGATTCTCTGGAGCAGCTCTACGCCGACGTCGGCCTGCCGCCACGTCTCCCCACCACCGCCTGGCGCACCTCGGTCCCGGTGTACGCCGAAGGCACGCGCCGCCAGATCGGGTACGCGACGAGCGGCGGCTGGTCGCCGCTGCTCAAACAGTACATGGCCCTCGCGCACCTCGAGTCGCCGTTCGCTTCCCCCGGCACGCGCGTGGCGATGGAGATCACCGTCGAGCACCACCGCCGCCAGGCGGCGGCGCACGTCAGCGCCCTTCCGTTCTTCAACCCTGAACGGAAGCGCGCCTGATGGCGTCCGGACACTACGACGCGATCGTGATCGGCGGCGGGCACAACGGCCTGATCGCCGCGGCGTATCTCGCGCGCGCCGGCAAGCGCGTCGTCGTGCTGGAGCGGCGGCCGCGCGTGGGCGGCGCGGCGGTGACGGAGGAGATCTTTCCCGGCTTCAAGTTCTCGATGTTCTCCTACGTCGTGAGCCTGCTGCGCCCCGAGATCATCCGCGACCTGAGCCTGCCGCGGCACGGGCTGCACATCCTGCCGCTCGAGAGTACGGTCACCCCGATGGAGAACGGCGATTACCTCGCGGGCTGGGGCGACCACGACGAGACGCGCCGCGAGCTGTACCGCCATTCGCCGCGGGATGCCGACGCGTACGACGAGTACGGCCGGCTGATGCACTTCATGGCGCAGGCGGTGAAGCCGATCCTCTCCATGGTCCCCCCCGACCCGACGTCGTTCGCCCTCGGCGACCTGCGCGCCCTGCTGGGTCTGGGACGCCACTTCCGTGGGCTCGGATCGGAGCGGCTGCACGCCCTCGTCAAGCTCATGACCATGAGCTCGGCGGACTTCCTCGACGAGTGGTTCGAGACGGACGTCCTGAAGGCGACCAAGGCGGCGAGCGGCATCATCGGGACCTTCCTCGGCCCGCGCTCCCCCGGCACCGCCTACGTCCTCCTTCATCATTACATGGGCGAGCTGGATGGCGTCTTCCGGGCGTGGGGGTTCGCCAAGGGAGGGACCGGCGCCGTCAGTGAGGCGATCGCGTCCGCCGCCCGCGAGCTGGGCGCCGAGATCCGCTGCGAGGCGAGCGTCGCGCGGGTGCTGGTGCGCGGCGGCCGCGTGCGCGGCGTCGTGCTCGACACCGGCGACGAGCTGGCCGCGCCCGTCGTCCTCTCGAGCCTCGATCCGCGGCGTACCTTCCTCGAGCTGCTCGAGCCGGCACAGCTCCCCGCCGACTTGGTGGCGGATATCCGCCGCTTCAAGTTCCGCGGCTCATCCGGCAAGGTGAATCTCGCGCTCGATGCGCTCCCCAGCTTCACGTGCATGCCCGGCATCGGGCGGCAGCATCGCGGCGCGTTCTCGATCAGCCCCAGTCTCGACTACGTCGAGCGCGCCTACGACGACGCGAAGTACGGCGAGTTCTCGCGACGGCCGTACATGGACATCGTGTTCCCCTCCGTGATCGACCCGGGCATGGCGCCGCCCGGAAAGCACGTCATGTCGATCTTCGTCCAGTACGCACCCTATCATCTGAACGGCGGGTGGAACGACGCGCGGCGCGAGGCCTTCGGCGACGCCGTCATCGACACGGTGGAGACGTTCGCGCCGGGCCTGAAGCAGCGCATCCTGCACCGTCAGGTGCTCACCCCCGCCGACATCGAGCGCATCACCGGGCTGTCCGAAGGAAACATCTTTGCGGGCGAGCTGGCGCTCCATCAACTCTTCTTTCTCCGCCCCGCGCCGGGGTGGGCGAAGTTCACGACCCCCGTGCCCGGCTACTACCAGTGCGGCTCGGGGACGCACCCCGGCGGCGGCATCATGGGCGCGTCCGGCCGGCTGGGAGCCCTCGCGGTCCTCAAGAACGGCGGCGGCGGCGGGAGGGAGGCCGGATGACCGCTGCGCTCGTCATCGGTGCCAGCGTGAATGGCCTGGTCGCCGCGCACTATCTCGCGCGGCGCGGCCGCCCGGTCACCGTCCTCGAGCCGCGCGCCGACAGCGATCCGACCCTGGAGACGGGGTGGGTGCCGCCGGTGCTCGCGCGCGAGCTGGGGCTTCGGCATCTCGAGATCGCCCTCCCCGATCCCTGGCTGACGGCGCCGCCGCTCGCGCTGTTCCGCGACATCGCCACATCGGCGGAGGCGATCCGCCGGATCAGTCCCGCAGACGCCGCGCGATGGCCGGATTTTTGCGCCCGCATGCATCGCCTGGCGGGCGTGCTCGAGCGTCTGTATCTCCGCCCACCGCCGGACCTCGAGACGCGCGCACTCGGCGAGCTGTTCGGGCTCGCGGCCCTCGGTCTCCACGTGCGGCGCTTGGGAAAGCAGGCGCTGATCGACCTCGCCCGCATCCTGCCGATGTCGATCGCCGATCTGCTCGACGATTGGTTCGAGAGCGACCTCCTCAAGGGTGCCCTGGGAGCGCTCGGCGTCTGGCACCTGAAGCAGGGTCCGCGTGGCGGCGGCACCGCCTTCAACTTCCTGCACCATCACGTCGGCTCGGCGCCGGGCGTGTTCCGGCCCGCCCGGTCCAACCTGCGCCAGGTGCTGGAAGCGACGCCGGGCGTCACCCTGCGGCGCGGCGTGGGACGCTGCCGGATCCTCGCCGAAGGCGGGCAGACGCGGGGCGTCCTCCTCGAGCCGAGTGGGGAAACGGTGGCGGCCTCGCTCGTCGTGTCGAGCGCCGATCCGCGCGCCACGCTGCGCGATGTGGCGGGCGAGCTTGACCCCGAGTTCCTGCGCGCGGCTGGGAACATCAAGGCGCGCAACGTCGTGGCGCGTGGGACGGTCCGGCTCGACCGGCCGGCCGGCTATGCCGCGCTCTGCCACGCCCCGTCGCTCGACTATCTCGAGAAGGCGTACGACGCCGTGAAGTACGGGCGCGATTCCGACGCGCCGTATGTCGAAGCGTATCGCGCGAACGGCCACCTCGACGTGCATATCCAGTACGTCGCCGCGGGTGATCCAGCGGCCGTGCAGCGGCGTGTAGCGGAAATCCTCGCGGTCGCGCCCTCGCAGGTGGGGGTGGACATGCCCGCTGACGGCGAGCATCTCTACCACGGAGAGTTCACTCTCGACCAGATTCTCTTCATGCGGCCTGTGCCGGGGTGGAGCCGGTATCGGACCCCGGTGCGTGGACTCTATCTCTGCGGACCGGGCACCCATCCCGGCGGGGGCATCGCCGGCGCGGCGGGACGCAACGCGGCACGCGAGATCCTCAAGGACGGCTGAGCGATGTCATTCGTCAAGACGGTAGAGAGCTATCGCCAGGGCGCCCGGACGCTGCCGGGGCGCTATTACACCGCGCCCGACGTCTTCGCCGAGGAGCAGGCGCGTCTGTTCGGACGCCACTGGATCTGCGTCGGGCGGGAAGCGGCGCTCGCCGAGCCCGGCAGTTACGTCCTGGCCGATCTCGGCGGGGAGAGCATCATCGTGCTCCGCGACCAATCGAGCGAGCTTCGCGCCTACTACAACGTCTGCCGGCACCGCGGGACGCGGCTGTGCGAGGCGGCGGAGGGCCGGCTCTCCGAGACGATTCAGTGCCCCTACCACGCGTGGACGTATGCGCTCGACGGCCGGCTGATCGGGGCGCCGCACATGCACGAGGTCGAGGGATTCGACAAGAAGGACTACCCGCTGCACGCCGTGGCGATCGACGTCTGGGAGGGGTTCCTGTTCGTCAATCTCGACCGGCGCGCGCCGCCGCTCGCCCAGTGGCTCCGCCCTGTCGGCGACCGCTTCACTCGCTATCAACTGGGAACGCTGCGAACGGTGCGGCGCATCGTGTACGACGTGCAGGCCAACTGGAAGCTCGTCCTCCAGAACTACAATGAGTGCCTCCACTGCCCCACGATTCACCCCGAGCTGTCCACCAAGCTGCCCTACACCAGCGGCGCCAACGATCTCATTGAAGGGCCGTTCCTCGGCGGGTACATGGAGATCAAGGCGCCGCACGTCAGTGCCACGCTCACCGGCCGCGCCTGTGCCCTGCCGCTCGGCGCGCTTTCGGACGACGACCGCCGGCGCGCGTTCTACTACGCGCTCTTCCCGACGATGATGCTGAGTTTGCATCCCGACTACGCGGTGTTCTATACCGTCTGGCCACGCACGCCGGCGTCGTCGCGGGTCGTGTGTGAATGGATGGTGCATCCCGATGCGCCCGGCGCGCCGGGGTACAACATCGCGGACGCCGAGGAATTCTGGGATCGTACCAACCGGCAGGACTGGCACATCTGTGAGCAGAGCCAGCTGGGGATCGGCTCGCGCGCGTACGTCCCCGGTCCGTATTCGCCGCGCGAGAGCATCCCCGCCGCGTGGGACCGGCACTACCTCGCGACGATGAGCGCGGGAGCCAGTGAAACGCGCGGCACCACCAGCCGCTGAGGCGGCCGACGCCGGCGAGCTCGAGACGCTGCGGGAGGCGCTCGAGCAGATGCGGGCCGGGTTCGCGGCGCTGCCGCCCGCCGAGCACCAGTACGACCAGGCGGCGATCGCGCGGGTCCTGAGCGTCGTCGCGCAGCGGCTGCGCGACAACTTTCCGTACTTCCATCCGCTGTACGCCGGGCAGATGCTCAAGCCGCCGCATCCGGTCGCGCGGCTGGCGTACGCGCTCGCGCTGTCGCTGAATCCCAATAACCACGCCTTCGACGGCGGCCGGGCCAGCTCCATGATGGAGAAGGAAGCGGTCGCCGAGCTGGCACGGATGATCGGATGGGACACGCACCTCGGCCATCTGTGCGGCGGCGGGACGATGGCGAACCTCGAGGCGTTATGGGTGGCCGGCCAGCTCCATCCCGGCGCCACGATCCTCGCGTCGACGCAGGCGCACTACACGCATCGCCGCCTGACCGCGCTGCTCGGCCTTCCATTCGAAGCGATCCCGTGCGACCGGCGCGGGCGGATGGACGTCGCCGCGCTCGCCCGACGCCTGGCGGCCGGCGGCGTCGGCACCGTGGTCG
>JAUYMC010000172.1 GCA_030699545.1 Gemmatimonadales bacterium
GCGCGGGCGCCGGCCGTTCTTCCGCCGGCCGCTCGAAGGCCTCGGGCGCCTTGCGCGTTTCCTGATCGGCGGCCGGCGCGGCGATCAGCCGCACCGTATACGTGGGCGGCGCCGCGCTCCGGCCGTCCGCCGCCCCGAACAGAAACAGCGCGGCGATGCCGTGCACGACCAGGGTTCCCGTGAACGCCACCCCCGCGTTGGCGGGGGCGCGCAGCTGCCGCGTCATCGCTCGATGGTCTCCGGTTCGGCTATGAGGCCGACGTCCTGCACGCCCGCCGCGCGGATCACCGCGAGCACCTGGACCACTCGCGCGTATGCCACCCGGCCGTCGGCCCGGAGATATACCCCGGTAGGCCGTTTGGTTCGCACGAACGCGGGGAAGGTCGCCCGAAAATCCTCATAGCTCAGGCCGGCCTGATCGAGATAGATGAGGCCCTGCCGGTCGACCGTGACGATCAGACCCTCCTTGGGCTCGATCGGCCGGGCCTCGGCCCGCGGTAAGCGCACGTCCACGCCCCCCTGCATGATCGGGGCGGTGATCATAAAGATGATCAGCAGCACGAACGCCACATCGACGAGCGAGGTGACGTTGATGTCGGCGTTGAGCGGCAGCTCGCCGTGCCCGCGTAATCCGCCGCCGCCGCCGAGGAGCCCGGCCATCAGATCCGCCCTTCGCGGGCCAGCGTGCCGATGATCTCCTGCGCAAAGCCCTCGAGCTCACCGGCGAACAGGCCCAGCCGGTTCACGTAGAGGTTGTAGGCCATGACCGCCGGCACCGCGACCGCCAGGCCCGCCACCGTAGTCACCAGCGCCTCGGCGACGCCGGGGGCGACCGCGGCGATGTTGCCCGAGCCGCCGACCGCGATGCCGATGAAGGCATCCATGACGCCGAGCACCGTGCCGAGCAGGCCCAGCAGCGGGCTCACCGAGCCGAAGGTGGCGAGCCAGGGGAGGTAGCGCGCCGCCGCGTCGCGCTCCGCCGCGACTTCTTTGGCGAGCACCATGCGGAGCGCTTCGAGCTGCGTCGTCGTGAGCGCGGTGACCGTCGCCGCCTGCGGCGACGTGACGGCACCGGCCTTGAGCGTGCCCGGCTTCAGCTCCGAGAAGAAATGCACGCCCTCGCGGAGCAGCCGGTTATACGGCGACGGCGGCAGCCGCATGGCGGAGTGATACGCGTCTTCCAGCCGCGGCGCTTTCTCGACCTCCGAGAGGAACCGGTTGCCCAGGCGGCGCATGCGCCGGAATTGCCACCACTTGAGCACGATCAGATACCATGACGCGATGGAGAACACGGCGAGGATCACGAGCACGAACTTCGTCTCGGGACTCGATGTGAGGACCAGCTCCCACGGTGTGGTGGGGATCGCTCCTCGGACCTGTAGCAACACGCGCGCTCCTTCCTCTCCTGCGAACGTCAGCCGCGGTAGCCGCGGGGGTGCGACTGATGCCAGTCCCACGCGCTGCGGAGAATGTCGTCCAGGCTCGAGCGGACCGGCCGCCACCCCAATGTCGCCGCGGCGCGTCCCATCGCGGCCACGAGTGCCGGCGGGTCGCCGGGACGCCGGGGGCGCGCGAGGATCGGAAGCGGCGCCCCCGTGATGGCGCGCGCCGCGGCGACGACGTCCCGCACCGAATGGCCCGTGCCCGTCCCGAGGTTCAGGGCGAGCGGTCCCAGCCCATCCAGCGGCACGTCGAGCGCCCGCACGTGCGCATCGGCGATGTCGGCGACGTGGATGTAGTCCCGCACCGCGGTGCCGTCCAACGTCGGATAATCGGTGCCGAACACCTCCACGCCGTCCCCACCATCCCGCGCCACCCCCAGCACGTTCGGAATCAGGTGTGTCTCGGGGTCGTGGTCCTCGCCGCGGGACGCCGTCGCGCCGGCCGCATTGAAGTATCGCAGGCTCACCGAGGCGAGGCCGTCCCGTTCGCCGAATTCCGCGAGCAGCCGCTCGGCGTCCCGCTTGGTCTCGCCGTAGGGATTCACCGGCGCCGGCGCAGAGTCCTCGGTGATCGGCACCCGCGCGGGATGCCCGTACACCGCGCAGGACGACGAGAAGACGAACCGGCGGATGCCGGCGGCGACGGCGCACTCGAGCAGGACGCGCGCCGCGGTCACGTTGTTGGCGCGGTATTTCGCCGGCTCCCGCACCGATTCGGCGACCAGCGCGAAGGCGGCGAGATGGATGATCGCCTCCACCGGCCGGTCCCGAAGCAGAGCGCTCACCGCCGCCCGATCGCCGACATCGGTGTGCACGAACGTCGCCTGCGGCGCGATCGCCGCCCGGTGCCCACGGCTCAGATTGTCCGCGACGACGACGCCCCACCCCAGCTCGATGAGCTGGTCCACGATGACGCTGCCGATATACCCCGCTCCGCCCGTGACGAGGACGTCTCGCGTCACTCGGGGGCCTCGAGGCCGAACAGCCGGCGCAAGGCCTCGAGCAGACCGTAGCCGCGCCCCTGCTCCGCGGCCGCCTTCAGCGCCACGGTGGGCTGGTGCAGGAACTTGTTGAGCAGCGCCTGGCTGAACTGCTCCACGCGCGCCCGGTCCTCGGGCGACAGGTGGCCGAGCTGGCGCATCGCGCGCTCGAGCTCGGCGGCCCGCAAGTGCTCCATCCGGCCGCGGAACTCCTTGATGACCGGCACGACCCCGAGCCCGCCGTACCACGCCCAGAACAGATCCGTTTCTTCTTCCACGATCTGCTCGGCCGCGGGGACCTCGTCGCGCCGGCGGGCGGTCGCCTGGGCAGCGACGGTCTGGAGATCGTCCACGTCGTACAGGAAGACGTTTTCGAGCTGTGCCACCGCAGGCTCCACATCGCGCGGGACGGCGAGATCGAGAATACACAACGGACGGCCGCGCCGGGCGGCGATCACGTCCCCGACGCGCTCCCACGTCACGACGGCGTGGGGCGCGGCGGTGGAGCACAGCGCGATGTCGGTCGTCGCGAAATGCGGCCACGCTTCCTCGAGCGTCAGCGCCCGCGCCGCGCCGCCGAGCCGCTCGGCGATGGCGCGGGCGCGCTCCTGGGTGCGGTTCGCGACCAGCGTCACCTGCACGCCTTCATTCGTCAGGCAGGTTGCCGCGAGCTCCGCCACATCGCCGGCGCCCAGAATCAGCGCGGTGCGGCCGGCGAGATCGCCGAAGATCTTGCCCGCGACCGCCACCGCCGCCGACGCCGCCGACGCGGTGCCCATGCCGAGCGCCGTCTCCGTCCGCACGCGCGCGCCCACGTGCAACGCGGTCTGGAAGAGGCGGTGCAGCACCGGACCCGCCTGGGCGCGGGACACTTCCCAGGCATCGCGGACCTGGCCTTGGATCTGCGATTCGCCGAGGATCATCGAGTCGAGGCCCGCGGACACGCGATAGAGGTGCCGCACCGCTTCGCGGTCGCGTGCGACGTAGCCGTACTCGCGGGCGGCGGCGCGGGCGGTGCCGCCGAGCCGCTCACCCAGCAGGCTCCAGGCGGCCTCGACCGCGGGCTCGTCGTCGGCGACGAGATAGAACTCGGTGCGGTTGCACGTGGACAGGAGCACGCCGCCCGCCGCGCCCGCCGCCAGCACGCGCGCCAGCGCGCCGGGGACTTCGTGCGGCCCATGCGCGAACCGCTCACGAATCTCGAGCGGGGCCGTGCGGTGATTCACCCCCAGGACCTGGATGCCCACGCTCACAAGAACCTTTCAGCGCCGGGCTGCGCCAGCTTGAGCGCGACGTACACCAGCAACACGGCGGCGAACCCCGCGATGCTGGCGAACGCGGCTCGGCGCCCCGCCCACCGGCGGACCACGCGGACCCACACCGCCCACCCCAGGACCACCCACGTGAACAGGCCCCAGACAATCTGCGCCTTGCCGACGTGCAGCCCGCCGGCAAAGCGCGCCGCGTAGCCGAGGGCGAGCAACACGCCGAGCGTCAGCGTCGGGAATCCCGCGATCAGCGCGAAGCGGTTCAGCTGCTCCAGCCGCTCGAGCGGCGGAAACAGCTGAAAGACCTGTCCGAAGTGTTTGGACTTGAGCTCGCGGAATTGCAGCAGATACAGCGCGGCGGCGATGAAGGCGAGGGCGAGGAGCGCCACGCCCAGGACGCTCAGGGCGACGTGCAGAATGAACCAGGCGTTACGTCCGGCCGACGGCTCGGCGCCGGGCGCGAGCCCCGTCAGGATCGCGAGGCCGAGCAGTCCCGTGGCGAGGGGTCCGGCAAAGAAGGAGACGGCGGAGCCGCGCAGCAGACGCTCGCTGACCAGCGAGAGCAGCACGAGACACAGCGCCAGCATGGAGAGTCCGGCCGCGAACCCGACCAGGGACAGCTGGGACACGCCGACCACATGCACCGCCGCGCCGGCGCAGGGCAGCGCAATCAAGAGCGCCCGCGGCACCGAACGCAGGCCCACGAACTGGGCGAGCGCCAGCACCGTGGCGACTCCGTACAGCGCCAGGGCGATGAGATGCAGCGTCAGGATCACGGCATTACCACACGTCAGACCCCCGAAACGGGGGGCCCGCTAGGAAGGCATCTTCTTGATCAGCCGCACCGGAAGACCCGGCGTCAGGCCCGGGTGGGAGATCTGCACGATCAACCCCGTGGCCGACCGCTCGCGCGTATGCACGATCAGCAGGATCGCGCGGACTTCCTCGGACGGCGATCCCGGAATGCCGGACGCGGGGCGGAAGACCTCGAAGACATCGCCCGGGACCACGCCTTCGGCGCGACCCTGGTCAATGAAAAAGTACTGCTGCGCGCCGGCGATCGGATGCACGTCCCGCGGATCCACCAGCGCGCCGACGAGTCCCTGCTCCACCGGCACCGGCCGGACCTCGCCGGGGTTCGGGAACGGTTCGAGCGGCAGCGCCAGATTGCCGTCGCGAATCCGCCCGAACTGGGTGATCACGCTCGCCAGTACCTGCTGCTCCTCCACCCCGGTGACGCGCGCGATGCCGAGCGGCACGACCACGTCGCCCCACCGCCCCTCCGCCAGCGTGCGGTCGATGCGCGCAATCAGGAGCGAATCGCCGACATGGTACGACGCGCGGGCCGGCGGGCGGATGGAAATTTCTTCGAACGTCCGCGCCGTCGTGCGCTCCGACAGGCGGTGAATGGCGGAGGGCGCGGTCGAGCCGAGCACGAGGCCCCACGGCAGCCGCTCCCCCTCCGTCAGCCAGCCGGCGGCATAGAACTCGCCGGCGCGCAGCGGCCGGTAGGGCTGGTTCGAATAGGCCCGCAGCACATCCTGGACCAGTTGGCGGCTCGTGCGGCGGCGGTCGAACATCGTCTCGTAGGACTCGCCAACGGGCTCCGGCGGCGGCGGCTCGACGAATACCATCGTATCGGCCGGCACGGTATCCATAGGGAACGCCGCGATCGTGTCGCCCGGCTGCGCGCGGATGGTGTCCGCCGCGAACCCGCTGGTGTCCTGCGGAACGGCGAAGACGGTGTCGCCTTGCGCCACCATCATGTAGGGCGCCAGCGTCAGCACCTCACCGGGATAGATCCAGTGGGGGTCCTCGATGATGCTCGTGTTCAGGCGGTAGATCTCGGGCCACAGCAGCGGATCGGAGAAATACAGCATGGCGATCGACCAGAGCGTCTCGCCTTGTGCCACGGTATGACTGGAGGGGACCTGCGTCATGGCGGCGGGAACCGCTTGGGTGGGGTCCTGGACCTGCACGGTGTCCTGCGCGCGCAGATCCTGAACCCATCCCAACAGCGGCACCGCCGCCACGCTCAGCAGTGCCGCGATTTTAGAACGGCAGATCGTCGTCCTCCTCATCCAGCGCCTCCGGGAACGCGTCGAGCGACTCCTTGCCCTCGGACGTCGCCCCACCCCCTCCTGCCCTGGCGGCGACTTTGGCTCCCTCTCCCACCCCTCTCTCCCCTCGCTCCCCCTTGGACGACAGCATGATCAGCTCCCGCGCGATGATCTCGGTGACGTAGCGCGTTTGCTTCTCACGGTCTTCCCAGGTGCGATACTCGACCCGCCCTTCGATATAGACCTTGTCGCCCTTCTTCAGGTACTTCTCGGCGATATCGGCCAGACCGGATCCCTTGTTGTTCCAACAGATGACCCGGTGCCATTCCGTTTTTTCCTGCTTCTCTCCGCTCTGCCCCGTCCACTGGCGGCTGGTGGCGACCGACAGGGTGGCCACCCGGGACCCGTTGTTCGTGCTCCGCACCTCGGGATCCGCCCCCAGATTCCCGATGAGCATGACTTTGTTGAGACTGCGGCTCACAACCACCTCCGACGATTATGCGGGTTGGGGCCCAAGGTGCCCAACAGTATATGAATCGCAAGTTATTCTGTCAATCAAAGATACGCCACTTGTACCGAAGTTATGCCTCAGGTCCAGGGGGCGTGATTCCCGCCCGCAGGATGATCGCGTCCTCGGGTGGCCGCCGATAATACTGCGGCCGGCGCCCCACCTCCCGGAACCCGTGCGCGACGTACAGCGACCGGGCGTCGGCGTTCGATTCGCGCACTTCCAGGAAGACCTCGCGGACCCCGCGCTTCGCGAGGGCGTCGAGCACCGCCACGACCAGCGCTCGCCCGACGCCCCGCCGGCGCCCATCGGGAGCGACGGCCAGGTTGAGAATCTCCCCTTCGTCCACCGCCGTGCGCGCCACCACGTATCCCGCCACCCGGGCCGGCGTGTCCAATTCCGCGACGAGGACATCGGCCTCCTCCGCCGTGAGGCACTCGCGAAAGTCACCCCTCGGCCACGGATCGGCGAAAACGGCGCGCTCGATCTCGTGTACCGCGGGGATGTCGGCGGCGCTAGCGGGTCGAATGCGGCAGGGGGCGGCCATGGCGGGCCTCCCACTTGGCCTGGGCTTCCGCGGGACGGCCGTACATCGGCTCTGCGCTCGCTGGATCGTCGATCGGCCGGACGGCGCCCTCCCGTTCGGCCAGCATCAGCAACGACGTGGCGAGGGGCGGAAGGGCATCCAATCCGATTGCCGGGCGTCCGATCCAGTTCAGCACCGCGTCGCCGTAGCGGACCGCGCCATCGCCGACCGCCAACCGCGGCCGGGTCGGCACCCGGTGGCGCAGTGCGTCGATCGTGAACAACCCCGGCGCGACGAGGGTCTCCACCCGGCCCGGGGGAAATGCGTACACCGCGCCGAACACCTCACCCCGAAGCGCGTCCAGGCAGGCGGCCATCGGCGCGGCGGTGTCACCCGCAGCGGCGAACTCACGCGTCGCGTCATACGCCCGCGCCGCGAGATGCGCCGCGCCAAGCAAGGTCTGGATCGCGCGAATCGGCAGGTGGTGCTCGTGAGCCAGGCCTTTGGCGACGGCCCAGGCGATTCGCAGCCCGGTGAAACTCCCGGGGCCGTCGCCGACGATCAGGCCGGTCAGATCAGCGGGGCGGACCCCCGCCTGCTCCAGGACGTGCTGCACGAGGGGCACGATCTGGGCGGCGTGCCGCCTCGCGCCTGGCGCCGATCGCGCGGAGTGGATGCGGTGTTCCGCGCGGAGGGCCACACTGGCAATGTCCGTCGCGGTGTCGATCGCGAGAATCATGCGGCCTCATGCAGGACGCGGAACGCCGGGTCGGCGTCGTAGGCGAGATGCAAGTGGCGGTCGAGCGGCGGGGCCCAGGGACCCGCGCGCTCCGGCCATTCGATCAGGATCACCGCTCCCTCGCGCACCATGTCGTCGAATCCGAGATCCTGCGCGTCGTCCGGCGTGCGCAGGCGGTAGCAGTCGACGTGATAGACCGGCGCCGCGGACGGGGCCGCGTAGTGGTGGACCAGGGCGTAGGTGGGACTGGTGGCGTGGGCGCGGGCGCCCAGCCCGCGGCAGATCGCCTGGACGAGCGTGGTTTTCCCCGTGCCCAGGTCTCCCGACAGGCCGATCACCGCGGGGGCGGTCAGCCGCCGCCCGAGGTCTTCACCGAACCGGTTGAGCGCGTCCGCGGAGAGGCGCATCGGCTTTCAGTTCGAGCAGTTGATCGCGCAGCACCGCCGCCAGCTCGAAGTCCAGCTCCTCGGCCGCGGCCTGCATCTGTTGCTCGAGCAACCGGATCATGGCGTCGCGCTCGCGGGCGTCGGCCGGCCGGCGGATCGCGGGTTCGGGCTTGCCGACGCGCGCGTCGGCGACGCGGGTGACGAAGCGGATGTCCCCCACCGACTTTACGATGGATCGCGGTGTGATGTCGTGCGCCACGTTGTAGGCGACCTGCGCCTCGCGCCGGCGGTTCATCTCGCCCAGCGCCCGCTCCATCGAGCCCGTGACGCGATCGGCGTAGAGCACCGCCCTGCCGCTCAGGTGGCGGGCGGCGCGCCCGACGGTCTGGATCAGCGAGCGATCGGAGCGCAAAAACCCTTCCTGGTCGGCGTCGAGCACCGCGACGAGCGACACTTCGGGGAGGTCGAGCCCTTCGCGCAGCAGGTTGATGCCCACGAGCACGTCGAATTCCCCGAGCCGGAGCCCGCGGATGATTTCGACGCGCTCGATGGCGTCGATCTCCGAATGCAGGTAGCGCACCCGCACGCCGTGCTGCTGGAGGTAGTCGGTGAGGTCTTCCGCCATGCGCTTGGTGAGCGTCGTCACGAGCACCCGTTCGTTCTTTTTTTCGCGCAGCCGGATCTCGTGGAGCAGATCGTCCACCTGTCCCGCCACCGGCCGGACCTCCACGGTGGGGTCGACGAGCCCGGTGGGCCGGATGATCTGCTCGACGACCACGCCGCCCGAGAGCCGCAGCTCTTGGTCGCCGGGGGTGGCGGAGACGAAGACCATCCGGGGCACGAGCGCCATGAACTCGTCGTAGCGCAGCGGCCGGTTGTCCAGCGCCGACGGCAGCCGGAAGCCGTAGTCGACCAGCGTCTGCTTGCGGGAGCGGTCCCCCTCGTACATCGCGCCGAGCTGCGGCAGCGTCTGATGCGACTCGTCGAGGATGCAGAGGTAGTCGTCGGGGAAATAGTCCAGCAGGCAGGCCGGCCGCTCGCCCGGCTGGCGGCTGCTGAAGTGACGCGAGTAGTTCTCGATGCCGGCGCAGCGGCCGACCTCGAGCAGCATGTCGATGTCGAAATGCGTGCGCGACTCGAGGCGCTGCGCCTCGACCAGCTTGTTCTGCACCCGCAGCTCGGCCAGCCGGCCCTGCAGCTCGGCGCGGATCGCCGCCACCGCGCGCTCGATCGTGGGGCGCTGCGTCACGAAATGCGTCGCCGGATAGATGGCGCAGCGCTCGAGCTGGGTGACCACGGCGCCGGTGAGCGGATCGATCTTGGAGATGCGCTCGATGGCGTCGCCCCACAGCTCGATCCGCACCGCCTGCTCGTCGTAGGCGGGGAAGATCTCCACCGTGTCGCCGCGCACGCGGAACGTGCCGCGGTCGAAGCTGACGTCGTGCCGCTGGTACTGCACGGCCACGAGGTCCGCCAGGAGCGCGTCGCGCCCGCGCGTCTCCCCGACCTGGGCGGTCACCAGCAGCTGGCGGTAGAGCTCCGGATCGCCCAAGCCGTAGATCGCCGACACGCTCGCCACGATGATGACGTCGTCCCGCTCCATGAGGCTCGAGGTCGCCCGCAGCCGCAGCCGCTCGATGTCGTCGTTGATCGAGGAGTCTTTGGCGATATAGGTGTCGGTGGAGGGGACGTAGGCCTCGGGCTGGTAGTAGTCGTAATACGAGATGAAGAATTCCACCGCGCTCGCGGGGAAGAACGTCTTGAGCTCGCCGTACAGCTGGGCGGCGAGCGTCTTGTTGTGGGACAGCACGAGCGTCGGCCGGCCCATCGCGGCAACGACATGGGCCATCGTCATCGTCTTCCCGGAGCCGGTGACGCCGAGCAGCGTCTGGTAGCGATCGCCGCGGCGCAGGCCGGTGGTCAGCTCCGCGATGGCGCGCGGCTGGTCCCCCGCCGGCCGGTGGGGGGATTCGAGCATGAACGGCATAGCGCGAAAGCTAACCGACGACGACGTCGGCGGAGCCGCCCGCGTCGCGCCGGGCGATGTCGGTCACGCCTTTCACCTTCCGGACGGCCCGCAGGACTTTGTGCAGGTGGGCGTGGTTCTCGACTTCGACCAGCACCGAGCCGTACACCGCGCCGTCGCGCGACGCGAGGTCGGCGCTGCGGATGTTGGTCCCGGTGCCGCTGATCGCCTCGCAGATGTCGGCGTACAGGCCCCGCCGGTCGTCGCCCTGTACGGCGAGCCGTACCGAGACGACCTCGCCCTCCACTTCCTGCCAGTCGATCTCGACGCGGCGGTCGGTCTCGTTCGAGAGCGTGAGCAGGTTGGGACAGTCGTGGCGGTGGATGGAGATGCCGCGCCCCTGGGTGACGTAGCCGACTACGGGGTCGCCCGGCACCGGCTGGCAGCACTGCGCGTAGCGCACCATCAGGCCTTCGACGCCGTGAATCTTGATGCCGCGCCCCAGCCGCAGCCGCTCCATGACGCGCCCGAATCCCCCGGCGGGCGGCGGGTGCAGGTCCTGCGCCGGCAGATCGGGGTACAGCGCCTTCATGACCTGCCCGATGGCGACGTCGCCGCGCCCGATCGCCGCCTGCAGCTGCTCGGGCACCCCGACCGAGATGCTGACCGCCGCCTGCGCGAGCTGTTCGTCGGTCGGCGGCGTCAGCCGGCGGCGGCGGACTTCGCGCGCCAGGATCTCGCGCCCCAGCGTGACGCTGCGCTCATGCTCCTCCTGCTTCACCCACTGGCGGATCTTCTGGCGGGCGCGCGCGGTCTGCACGTGCGACAGCCAGTCGCGCGACGGCTTGGCCTGGGGACTGGTGAGCACCTCGACGGTGTCGCCGTTGCGCAGCGGGCGGTGCAGCGGCGCGATCCGGCCGTTGACGCGCGCGCCATTGGTGCGCTGGCCGACTTCGGTATGGACCGTGAACGCGAAGTCGAGCGGGGTCGCGCCCTTGGGCAGCCGCTTCACGTCGCCCCGCGGCGTGAAGACGAAGATCTCGTCCTGGTAGAGATCGATCTTGAGGAACTCGAGGAATTCCTCGGGGCTGTGCGCGTCCTGTTGCAGCTCGATCAGCTGGCGGAACCACGACAGATGGTGATCGAGCTCGTCGGCGCTCTTGCCGCCTTCCTTATACAGCCAGTGCGCCGCGATGCCGTACTCGGCCGTGCGGTGCATATCGCGCGTGCGGATCTGGATTTCGTAGAGCTGGCCGGCCGGCCCGAACACCGTCGTGTGGAGCGACTGGTACCCGTTCGACTTGGGACTCGCGATGTAGTCCTTGATGCGCTCCTGCAGCGGCGTCCAGGTGTGGTGGATAATGCCCAGGACGTGGTAGCAGTCGGTGATGGAGTTGATCAGCACGCGCACCGCGAGGAGATCATAGATCTCCTCGAACGGCTTGTCGCGCTTCTTCATTTTCTTGAAGATGGACCAGAGGTTCTTGGGCCGGCCCGTGATCTCCCACCCCGAGATCCCCGCGCGGCGCAGCTCGTCGGCCAGCGGCACGCGTACGCGCTCGATGGTCCGGTCGCGCTCGACGCGCCGCGCCTTCACCTGGCGCAGCAGCTTCTTGTAGTCCTCCGGCTCGAGGTGCTGGAACGCCAGGTCCTCGAGCTCGGCCTTCACGCCCGCCATCCCGAAGCGATGCGCCAGCGGGGCGTACAGCTCCCGCGTTTCCTGCGCGATCCGCTTGCGCTTCTCGACGGGGAGCGGATCGAGCGTCCGCATGTTGTGGAGCCGGTCGGCCAGCTTGATGATGATCACGCGGGCGTCCCGCGCCACCGACATCAGCAGCTTGCGGTAATTCTCGGCCTGTTCCTCGGCGGTGGAGCGGAAGTTGAGCGTCGAGATCTTGGTCAGGCCGTCCACCAGATCGGCGACCTCGTTGCCAAAGTCGCGGCGCAGCACGTCGAGCGTGACGTCGGAATCCTCGACGACGTCGTGTAGCAGCGCGGCGGCGATCGTGGTCGTGTCCATCTGCTGCTCGGCCAGAATCGTCGCGACCGCGACGCTGTGCGAGACGAAGTCGTCGCCCGACATCCGCTTCTGCCCGTGGTGGGCCTGGGCGCTCAGGCGGTACGCGCGCGACAGCACCTCGACGTCCAGCCGATCCCGCTGGGCCGCGACCGCTTCCGCCAGCTCGGGGGCGAGCATCGGCACCGTCGTCGTCACAACAGTCCTGCCTCCGCGAAGCTCACGTACCGTTCGCCTCCGACCACCACGTGATCGTACACCGGGACATCCAGCAGCCGGCCGGCGTCCACCAGCTGGCGCGTGACGGCGCGATCATCCGCCGACGGCGTCGGATCGCCGCTCGGGTGGTTGTGCACCACGATGATGCCCGCCGCCGCCTCGGCGATCGCCGCCCGAAACACCTCCCGCGGGTGCACCAGGGAGCTGTTGAGGATCCCCCGGGTGATCAGCAGGTCCGCCAGGATCTGACTCTGGCTCCCGAGCGCCAGCACGTGGAACTCCTCCACGGGGAGATCGCGCAGCCGCGGCGCGTAGAAGCGGTGCACATCCCCGGGGCCGCGGATCCGCTCGGGTGGCGGCTCGGTCTCGAGCCCCACGCGCCGCCCCAGCTCGATCGCCGCGCCGACCCGCGCCGCCTTGGCCCGGCCCACCCCCGGCACCTGCGCGACCTCCGCCCACGGCCGGCCCGCCAGACGGCGGAGCGACCCCTCGCTCCGGGCCAGCACCTCGCCCGCAACCGTCAGCGCATCACGACCCTGGGTGCCTGTTCCTAGGAGAATGGCCAGGAGCTCTTGCGGCGTCAACGCGGCGGGCCCCACCGCCCAGAACCGCTCGCGGGGACGGTCGTGGGTCTGGTGCTCCGAAAGGCGCAGCGGCATGGGCCAACCATAGCCCATGCCGCCGTGATCACCGGTATCCTACGAGCGCGCTACAGGGCTGCCCCGTGGCACTTCTTGAACTTCCTGCCGCTGCCGCACGGGCAGGGATCGTTGCGGCCCACGCCCGCGTAGGGACTCGCGACCGGCACGCCGGCGGGTCCGCCCCGCGGCGGCATCGGGCCGGTCGCCGAGCCGCCGCTGATCAAGCCATCGGCGCTCGGCTTTTGGGCCACCATCGGGGGCGCCTTCCTGGGCGCGCCGCCCAGCGCCCCGGTGGCGCCCGGCGCGGCTCCACCCCGGGGCGGGCCCACTTCGACCTGCAGCTTGAGCCAGCGCTCGGCGAACGTCGTGTGCAGATCGCCGATCAAACCTTTGAACATCTCGAACGCTTCCTGCTTGTACTCGACCAGCGGGTCTTTCTGGCCCCAGGCGCGGTAGTAGATGCCCTCGCGCAGCTGATCGAGGTCGTACAGATGGTCTTTCCACTTTTCGTCGATGGCGCCCAGCGTGACGTGGGCGAGCGCCTGTTCGGCGAGCTTCGCTCCGTTGGGGGACGCCCCGCCGCCCATCTTTCGCTCCAGCTCGCGGAGGTAGTCGAGCTTCCCGTCGAACACGGCCTGCGCCGCCTCGCGTGCGGCGCGCACCAGGTCGTCGCGATCCTTGATCACGGCGGAGTCGGTGACGCCGGGCACGCGCATCAGGAACTTCTGGAGGAACTCCGTCTCCATCAGCGCGCGATCCCACTGGCTGGGGTCGTCGTATTCGGCGGCGAGCGCCTCGGCCAGGTTGTCGACGGCGAGCAGGACCATCCGCTGCGCCTCCGCCTTCAGCTCCTCGCCGCCCTCCAGCGCATACAGGCGCTGCGAGTAGATCACTTCGCGCTGCTGGTTCATCACGTCGTCGTACTGGAGCAGTTTCTTGCGCGCCTGGAAGTTCTGCAGCTCGACCCGCTTCTGGGCCTGTCCGATCGCGGCCGTCACCCACGGATGGGTGATGACTTCGCCTTCCTCGGCGCCGGTACGGTCCATGATGCGCGCGATGCGGTCGGAGCCGAACAGCCGCATCAGGTCGTCCTCGAGCGACAGGAAGAAGATGCTCTGGCCCGGGTCACCCTGGCGGCCCGAGCGGCCGCGCAACTGCCGGTCGATGCGCCGCGCCTCGTGGCGCTCGGTCCCGATGATGACGAGCCCGCACGGCGGGTCCTCGTTGCACCGGAGCTCTTTGATCTGCTCGGGGGTCAGATCGGGCGGCTCGATCTTCTGGCCGAAGGGCGCTTCGCGCGCCTTGATGCCGCACACCTGACACTTCTTGACGCCGGGACCGAGTTTGATGTCGGTGCCGCGGCCCGCCATGTTCGTGGCGATCGTGATGGACCCCGGCTGCCCCGCCTGGGCGACGATTTCGGCTTCGCGCTGGTGGTACTTGGCGTTCAGGACTTCGTGCTTCAGGCCGCGCCGCTTGAGCAGGCGTGCCAGCGTCTCCGACACCTCGACGTTGACCGTTCCCACCAGCACCGGCAGGCCCCGCTGATGCTGCCGGTCGATCTCCTCCATGATCGCATCGTACTTGTCTTTGCGCGTCTTGAAGACGAGGTCGTGTTTGTCCACGCGCCGGACCGGCCGGTTGGTGGGGATGACGACCACCTCGAGCTTGTAGATCTGGTGGAATTCGGTCTCTTCCGTTTCGGCGGTGCCCGTCATGCCCGCCAGCTTCTCGTACATGCGGAAGTAGTTCTGAATCGTGATCGTCGCGAGCGTCTGCGTTTCCTCCTTGACCGCGACGCCTTCCTTCGCTTCCACGGCCTGATGCAGCCCGTCGGACCAGCGCCGTCCCGCCATCAGGCGCCCCGTGAACTCGTCGACGATCAGCACCTGCCCGTCCTGGACGACGTACTCGACGTCTTTCTCGTACAGCGCGTGCGCCTGGAGCAGCTTGTGGATGATGTGCAGCGTCTCGCTCTTGGTGGCGTACTCCGCCTCCACGGCCTGCCGGCGCTCGATCCGTTCGGCCGGCGACAGCGTCTCGTCGTGCTCCAGCTCGTGCACGGCGTGGGAAATGTCCGGCACGAGGAACAGCGTCTGGTCCTGCGGCGACATCGTTTCGACGCCGCGGTCGGTGAGGTGGACCGAGCGTCCCCGCTCGTCCATGACGAAGTAGAGCTCCTCCTCGATGTGCCGCATCTTCTGGTCGCGCGCGGGCAGCTTGCGGTCGGCCAGGCGGTCGAGCTCCACGCGCTGCACCTGCGCCTTGACGCCCTGCTCGTTCAGCAGCCGGAGCAGCTTCTTGTTCTTCGGCATCCCGAGCTGCGCCTGGTACAGCAGCGTCGCGCCGTCGTAGGCGGTGTCGGGATTGGCAAGCAGCGGCTCCGCCTTGGCGATCAGGTCGTTCGCGATCGCCGTCTGCTTGCGGACGAGCTGCACCACCTGGATGTTGAACTGCGCGTACTTCTCGTCCGACTCCGCCCCCACGGGCCCCGAGATGATGAGCGGCGTGCGGGCTTCATCGATGAGGATCGAATCGACCTCGTCGATGATCGCGTAGACGTGCCCGCGCTGCACCCGGTGCTCGAGCGAGAATACCATGTTGTCGCGCAGGTAGTCGAAGCCGAATTCGTTGTTGGTGCCGTACGTGATGTCGCAGAGGTAGGCCGCCCGGCGCTCGGGCGTCTGCGGCTGGGTATCGTCGAGACACCCCACGGTGAGGCCCAGCCACGTGAACAGGTGGCCCATCCACTGCGAGTCGCGGCGGGCGAGATAGTTGTTGACCGTGACGAGGTGGGCGCCCCGCCCCGCCAGCGCATTGAGATACAGCGGCAGCGTCGCGACGAGCGTCTTGCCTTCTCCCGTCGCCATCTCCGCGATCTTCCCCTGGTGCAGCACGATGCCGCCGATGAGCTGCACGTCGTACGGCACCATGTCCCACTGCAGCGCGTGCGCGGTGACGACCACCTCGCTGCCGAGCAGCCGGCGGGACGCCTCGCGCACCGTCGCGAACGCTTCGGGCAGCAGGTCGTCGAGGGTGCGCTGCAGTTCCTGGACGAACGCCTTCTCGGCCCGCGCCAGATGGTCGCCGAGCGCGGCGCGCTCCTCCGGATCGGGACAGTCGTGCTTCGCCTGCTTCAGCCGCTCCACCTCGGCCGCGAGCGGGCCCGTGCGCTCCGCGAGGACGCCGCGGAACTTGGCGGTCTGCGCCTGCAGCGTCCCGTCGGTCAGCTCTGTGAGGCGCGTCTCGTGCGCGTGAATCGCATCCACGATCGGCTGGATGCGCTTCAGCTCGCGGTCGAACCGCGTCCCGAAAATCTTCGTGAACAGCGTGCTGGGCATACGCTCCTAGCGATACAGTCCGTGCGCGGCGATGTACTCGCGCACCGGCTCGGGGACCAGATACCGGATCGAATGGCCGGCGCGCACCCGCTCGCGCACGGCGGTGGCCGACAGCTCGATCGACGGAACGGAAATCACCCGCCGGATCAGCGGATGGCTGGGCAGCGCCGTGCCGGGCCGGGCGAACACGACCACGTCGGCGAGACCGGGCAGCGCCTCCACCTCCCACCACGCGGCGAGATCGCGCGCGGCATCCGCCCCCAACAATAACGTGTAGCGGTTCCCCCCTCCCCCTCCCCCTCCCCCTCCCCCGCGTCCGTCCCGCTCGGCCAGGGCCCGCAGGGTCCGCACGGTGTAGGAGGGGGTCGGCAGCGTCAGCTCGATGCGCTCGACGGCGAGCCGGGCATTGCCGGCGGCCGCCAGCGCCAGCATGTCCGCCCGCTGCTCGGGCGTCGCCCCGTGGGCTGCGCGCTTGAAGGGCTGCTCCCGGGCGGGGAGGAAGCGCACGGTGGCGCCGTCCAGCGCCTCGGACGCCGCTTCCGCAATCACGAGATGGGCCAGATGGACGGGGTCGAACGAGCCCCCGAAGAGGGCGTCCACCCGCTCAGGACCGCGTCCCAGCCGTGTCCGCGGAAACCGGGCAGGTTTGGTTGAGATCCACCGCCTGCGGATAGAAGCGGCGCAAGTGCTCGCACGTCTCCTGCAGCTCCGGTGTGTACCCGATGACGCGGTAGGTGTCGACCAGCCGCAGCAGCGCATCCGGGGCCCGGCGGGAGCCGGGGAAATTCGCGACGACTTCCTTGAAGTAGATGATCGCCGAGTCCCAGGCCCTCCGCTTGAAGTAGAACAGGCCGTTCTTGTACGCCTTGTCCGCGAACTGATTCTGCAGCCGCACGACGTGCGGGCGCGCGCGCGCGGCGGCGTCCGTTTCCGGGAAGCGGATGGCCAGCTCCTGGTAGGTCGCGAGCGCGATCTCGCCGTAGGTCGGGTCGAGCTCGGCGCGGCGCCACAGCCGCAGGTTCGCGTCGCCGGCGCGCAGCAGCGCCAGCGGCGCGTACTCGCTCGTGGGGAACTCGTCGGCCACCTTGCGGAAGTCGTTCGCGGCGGTGACGCGGTCGCCCGTCTGGAAATAGCACTCGGCCAGATAGAAGCGGACCTGCGCCAGCTCGGCCTGGTTGCGGCCGAACTCGAACGTCAGCCGCTGCAGCTGCTGCTGCGCGCCGCGGAAGTTGCCGCGACGAAACTGCGTCATCGCGCGCGCCAGCTCCGCCTCCGGCTGCGGCGAAGACCGGACCGGTGTCCGTCCACCAGGACGGCATCCGCCGCCCCCCGCGGCCACGACGATCAATCCGATCAGCACCATCGTTCTGCGCATCATTCCGGCTCAGCCTTCCCTAACGCGTTGAGCTTCTCCTGGGCGCGCTGCGCGATCGTGTCGCCCGGCGTCCCCCCGAACAGTGCCTGCTGATAACTCTCCATCGCACCCACGACATCGCCCTGCGCCAGCCGCACGTCCCCCAGGCCCAGGAACGCGGCCCGCGTCACGTCGGGCGAGGCGCCCGGGGCGGTGGCGCGCCGAAACCACCCTTCGGCATCGGCGGGGCGCCCGCGCTCCAAGGCCAGCTGGCCCTCGACGAGCGCGCACACTCCCAACCCTTCGCGCGCCTGCTCCACCACCGCCGCCGCGCGCTGGCGCCGGATCACCCCCTCGAACACCGCGACCGCCAGACTGCAGTCGCGCCTCCGGACGAGCAGCATGCCGTACACGAACAGTAACGAGTCCGCCTGCTGGATCCCCGTGGCGGTGACGGCCACCGGAAGCAGCGCCGCCGCTCCCACCGTGTCGCCGCGATCGACCGCGTCCAGGGCCGCGATCACCACGTATCGGCCCAGCGGCCGCCGCGGCGCGATCTCGCGCAGGCCCGTCAGCGCGCTCGCGAGGGCGGCGCGATCGTTCGCGCCCAGCGCCGCGCGCGCCACCCGCTCGAGCCCGTCCGCCGCTTCCTCCGTCCGGGAGCGGTCGCGCCGCGCCAGCTCGCGGTAGGCCTCGGCGGCCAGACTGAATTCCTCGCTGTGCATCGCCGCCGCGCCCAGCTTGGCCAGCAGCGACGCGTTCCCCGCGTTCGCTTTGCGGCCCAGCTGGTACTCCGCCAGCGCGTCGCGGTAGGCGCCCGTTGCATACGCACGGTCCCCGATGGCCTGGTGGTCGGCGGCGGAGCGCGTACACCCGGCGAGCGCCAGCGCGAGCGCGGCGATGGCCCGTCCGTTCATGCCTTTTTCTTCTTCTTCTTTGCGGGTCCCGCGTCGGCCGGCACGTCGGAGCGTGACAGCATCGCGAGATAGGCTTCGACCCGCGGATCCTCGGGACGGCGGACGCGCAGCTCTTCCCACACGGCGCGGGCCGCGAGCCCGTCGCCCGCGAGATACGACGCCAGGCCGAGCATCGCCGCCGCGTCGAGAAAGCCGGGGCGCTCCCGCACGATCATCTGAAACTGCTCGTGCGCGTCGAGCGCGCGCCCCGCCTCGAGCAGCAGGCGGCCCAGCTTGTACCGCAAATCGTGGAACGCGGGGCCGAGCGCGAGCGCCGCCTCGTACTGCGCGATCGCCTCGGCCAGGCCGCCCGCCTCGATGTACGCTTCGCCCAGCACGGCGTGTTGATTCGCGAGCTTCGCGGCGACGTGCGCGGGGAATCCGGCACGCGGCTCGCCGCCGATCGAGCGCGCGCGCCGCAGAATCGCGCCCGCTTCGTCTTCCCGGCCCACCTCGTTCAACACCAGCGCGCGATGAATCAGCGCTTCGACGTAGTTCGGATTCAGCGCCAGCGCGCGATCGAGCTGTTCCAGCGCCTTGTCCTGCTGGCCCGCCAGCGAATAGGAGAGCCCCAGCAAGTGATGGGCATCGGCGAACGCCCGGCCCGTCGAGACGACCTCTTCGAGGAGGTGAATCGCGCCGTAGTAGTCCTGCAGCTGAAACCGTTCATTCGCTTGTTCGACCAGACGCTCAGGACTGACGTCCATGGATCTCCTCGTACCAGCGTACGAAGTTCCGAATGCCCGCCTCGATGCCGACCCGCGGCCGGAACCCGAGCACGGCGCCCGCGTGTGCCAGATCGGCGTCGGTCAGGCGTACGTCGCCGGGCTGGTCGGGGTGCCGCTCGATCTGCGGCGTCCGGCCCAGCGCGGCGCCGATCAAGGCGATCAGCCGGTCGAGCCGCACGCGCGCGCCGCCCCCCAGATTGACCGCGTCGACACTGCCCTCCGGCGCGCGTTCCGTCCATGCCAGCGCCGCCACGATCCCGTCCAAGGCGTCGGTAATATAGGTGTAGTCGCGCTCGCTGGACCCGTCCCCATGCATCCGGACCGGCTGCCCCCGGCTGATCAGGTCGGTGAACCGGTGGATCGCCAGGTCCGGCCGCTGGCGAGGGCCGTACACCGTGAAAAACCGCAGGTTGAGGATCCGCATCGGGTAGAGATGCGCGAAGGCGAACGCCAGCAGCTCACCCGCCCGCTTGCTCGCGGCATACGGCGAAATCGGCGAGACGGCCGGCACCGTCTCGGCGAACGGCGCCGGTGTCGCATTGCCGTACACCGACGACGACGACCCGAACACGACGCGCATCACCCCGGCGCGCCGCGCGGCGTCGAACACCCGGGCGGTGCCGGTGACGTTCGCCTCCATGTACGCGCCGGGATCCTCGAGCGACGGCCGTACCCCCGGCTTGGCCGCGAGGTGCAGCACGACGTCCACCCCCTCGAGCGGCAGCGGGTCGCGCGCGACATCGGCCTCGATGAGCTGGAAGCCCTTCCGGCTCTGGAGCCCCTGGAGATTCCGCTCTTTCACGGCGCGCGGATAGAACGGATCGAAGTTGTCCACTCCGACGACCGCGTCCCCACGCGCGAGCAGCGCTTCGCTCACGTGCGAGGCGATGAACCCGGCGACGCCGGTGACCAGGACCTTCACGGGATGATCCCCCGAAAATACTCGATCGTTTTGCGCAGCCCTTCGTCGAGCTCCACCGTCGGCTCCCAGCCGAGCGTCTTGCGCGCGTACGTGATGTCGGGCTGGCGGACCTGCGGGTCATCGACCGGCAGCGGCCGCTCGACCACGGAACTCCGACTCGCGGTCAGCGCCAGAATCTGCTCGGCCAGCTGGCGCACGGTGAATTCGTGGGGATTGCCGATGTTGGTCGGCTCCGACGTTCCCCGCTCGTACAACCGCACGATGCCCTCGACCAGGTCGTCCACGTAACAGAACGACCGCGTCTGCGAGCCGTCGCCGTAGATCGTCAGCGGCTCGCCGCGCAGCGCCTGGACGATGAAATTCGAGACGACGCGGCCGTCGTTGGGCCGCATCCGCGGACCGTACGTGTTGAAGATCCGCACGATGCGCGTGTCGAGCTGATGCGAGCGATGGTAGGCCATCGTGATCGCTTCGGCGAAGCGCTTCGCTTCGTCATACACCCCGCGGGGACCGACGGGATTGACGTTTCCCCAGTACGACTCGGGCTGCGGGTGCACGAGCGGATCACCGTACACCTCCGAGGTGGACGCGAGCAGGAAGCGCGCGCCCTTGGCCAGCGCGAGGCCCAGCGCCTTGTGTGTCCCGAGGGCGCCGACCTTGAGGGTCTGAATGGGCAGCTCGAGGTAGTCGACCGGGCTCGCCGGACTCGCGAAATGGAGCACGCCGTCGAGCGCGCCCTCGACCTCGATGTAGGCCGTGACGTCCTGGCGCTGGAACCGGAATGCCGGATGGCGCATCACATGCGCGAGGTTGTCCGGATTGCCGGTGATGAGATTGTCCATGCCCAGCACCTGGTACCCTAGGGCCAGGAAGCGGTCAACCAGATGCGATCCGAGAAACCCGGCCGCCCCCGTTACGAGGACGCGCATCCGAGCGGGCGACCGATGCTGTCGTAGGTGAAGCCCAGGCGGCCGAGCTTCTGCGGATCGTAGAGGTTACGTCCGTCCACGATCAGGGGCCGGCGCAGCAGCTGCTTCATCTTGGCGAAGTCGGGGTTGCGGTACTCCAGCCATTCGGTGACGATCGCGAGCGCGTCCGCGCCGGGGAGCGCGTCGTACGCATGCTCGGCGTACGCGACCCGCGTGCCCAGTTGCCGGGCCGCGGTTTCCATCGCCGCGGGATCGTGCACCTGCACGCGCGCACCCGCCGCGAGCAGCGTCTCCACGAGCACCAGCGCGGGACTCTCCCGCACGTCGTCCGTTTCGGCCTTGAAGGCGAGACCCCACACCGCCACCGTGCGATCCTTCAAGTCGCCCAGATGCCGGCGCAGCTTGGCGACGAGCACGTGCTTCTGCTCCTGATTGGCCGTCTCGACGGCCGTGAGGATGTCGATCGGCACGGCGCGGTCGTGGGCCGTCCGGATCAGTGCCTTGACGTCCTTGGGAAAGCACGAGCCGCCGTAGCCGGGCCCGGGGAACAGGAACGCCTGGCCGATGCGCCGGTCCGAGCCGATGCCGCGGCGCACATGCGTCACGTCGGCGCCCACCGCTTCGCACAGGCGCGCGATCTGATTCATGAACGAAATGCGGGTCGCCAGCATGGCGTTGGCCGCGTACTTGGTCATCTCGGCCGACGGAATGTCCATGACGATGAGCGGATTGCCCGTGCGGACGAACGGGGCGTACAGCTCCTCGATGACTTTCGCGGCGTCCGGCGAATCCACGCCGACGACCACCCGGTCGGGCTTCATGAAATCCTCGACCGCCGCGCCTTCCTTCAGGAATTCCGGATTGGAGCAGACGTGAAAGCGCATCGTGGTATGCCGGGCGATCTCCGCCCGGACCTTCTCGGCGGTCCCGACGGGCACGGTGCTCTTGGTCACCACCACCTTGGGAGCGGTCATGTGCCGCCCGATCGTGCCGGCGACCTCCAGGACGTGCTGCAGGTCGGCCGAGCCGTCTTCGTCGGGCGGCGTGCCGACGGCGATGAAGACGACCTCGGAGCGCTCCACCGCGTCGCCGACGTCCGTCGTGAAGGTGAGGCGCCCTTCCCGCTGGTTGCGAACGACGATCGGCTCGAGGCCGGGCTCGTAGATCGGCACTTTGCTGTGCTGCAGCGCGGCGATTTTCCCGGCGTCCACATCCGCGCAAATCACGTCGTTGCCCGTCTCCGCGAGGCACGACCCGACGACCAATCCCACGTATCCCGTGCCGACGACGGCGACCTTCACGCGCGCCCGCCCCGCCCCCGCCCCGGGCGCGGCAACACGTGACGCGTATCGACCGTGGCGCGCGCGTGCTGCTGCACGAGCCCGTAGTCCACCGCCGCGTGATCCGTCACGATCATCACGCAGTCGGCGGCGCGCACCGTGTCCGCCGTGAGCGGCACCGAGGACAGCGTGATGCCGTCTTCCTTGAGCGTCGCCACGTGCGGATCGTGATACGACACCTCGGCACCCCGCTGATGCAGCAGGCGAATCACGTCGAGCGCCGGACTCTCGCGAATGTCGTCGATGTTCTTCTTGTAGGCGACGCCGACGATCAGCACCCCGCTGCCGCGCGCGGCCTTCCCCTGCTCGTTCAGCGCGTCCACCACCTTGCCGACCCAGAACTCCGGCATCCCGGCGTTCATCTCGCCGGCGAGCTCGATGAACCGCGTCTTGTAGTTCAGCGTGCGCATCTTCCACGCGAGATAGTGCGGATCGAGCGGAATGCAGTGCCCGCCGACGCCGGGACCCGGCGTGAATTTCATGAAGCCGAACGGCTTGGTGTTAGCGGCTTCGATCACTTCCCACACATCCACGCCCAGCTTGTCGCACACGATCGCCATCTCGTTCACGAGCCCGATGTTGACGCTGCGGAACGTGTTCTCGAGAATCTTGACGAGCTCGGCCGCCTCGGGCGACGAGACCGGCACGAGGCGATCGATCGCCGGCTGATACAGCGCCATCGCGGCCTTGAGACAGTTGGGCGTGACGCCGCCCACGACTTTGGGCGTGTTGCGCGTGTTCCACTTCTCGTTGCCGGGATCGACGCGCTCCGGCGAGAACGCCAGGAAGAAATCCTCCCCGACCTTGAGGCCCGTCGACTCGAGCGCGGGCAGCATCAGCTCGCGGGTCGTGCCGGGATAGGTCGTGGATTCGAGCACGACGAGCTGGCCGCGCCGCAGCGCCCGCTTGACCGATTCCGTCGCCGCGAGCACGTAGCTCACGTCGGGATCCTTGGTCTTGGAGAGCGGCGTCGGCACGCTGATCGAGATGACGTCGGGCTCGCGGAGGCGGCCGAGATCGGCGGTCGCGGTGAAGGTCTTGTTCTTCACCGCCGCCGCGACCGCCTGGGCCGGCACGTCCTGGATGTGCGACCGCCCCTGATTCAGCGCCTCCACGACGCGGGGATTGACGTCCACGCCGAGCACGCGATAGCCGGCGCGCACCAGCTCCATCGCGAGCGGCAGGCCGACATAGCCCAGGCCGACGACGCCGAACAGGGCCGTGCGGTCTTCCGCCTTGGCGAGCAGCGTGTCGATGGTGCTCATCGCGGTCGCGGTCATGGGGCCCGACTCCCCTCCTCCGGCGCGCCGCCGCGCGCGAGCGAGCGGGACGCCGCTTCGAGCACGCGGACCACCTGCACGCCGTCCTCCGCGCTCGCGCGCGGCGGCTCCACGCCGCGCGCCACCCGGACGAAATGCGACAGCTCCGCCGCGAGCGGCTCGACCGCCGGAATGCGGGGAATGAAGATGTCGCCCTCACGGATCGCCAGGCTCTCCCCGAAGGAACCGTACTCCGGCGGCCGGTCGATCCCCTTGTCGTAGATGCGCAGCTTTTCGCGCGGCTCCATATCGTCGAACACCACCATCTGTTTCGCTCCGACCACGGTCAGCTTCCGTTCCTTGTGGGGATCGAGCCACGACATCTGGACGTGCGCCAGCACCCCGCTCGCGAATTCCATCGTGAGAAACACGACGTCCTCGATGGCGGGTTGCAGATAGCTCTTGCCGTGGGCCGCGATCCGTACAGGCTGCTCCCCAAGCAAGTAGAGTGCCACTGACACGTCATGCGGCCCGAAGCTCCACAGCGCATTCTCGTCCTTGCGCACCTGCCCCAGATTGACCCGCAGCCCATAGAGATAGAATACGCGCCCCAGCTCCCCCCCCTGCACCATGGCGCGCAGCCGCTCGACCGCCGGATGATAGACCAGCAGGTGCCCCGCGAGCACGGGGACGCCCCGGTCCGCCCCGCGACGGGCGACCGCCTCCGCATCCTTCACGCTGAGCGCGAACGGCTTCTCGACCAGGCAGGGTTTTCCGGCCTCGATCGCCTGCAACGCCACTTTGGCGTGCGTCGCCGCCGGGGACGCTACGATCACGGCATCCACCGCGCCCAGCAGGGCGCCCAGATCCCCCGTCACGAGCGCGGCCGGATACTGGCGGGCCACGCGCTCGCGGGTTTTCGCGTCGGTGTCGCAGACGGCGGCCAACTCGGCGTCGATCAACCCCGCCACGGTGCGCACGTGGTTGCGCCCCCACGCGCCCGCGCCCACGACGCCGATCTTGAGACGGGGAGAGCTCACCGGTAGAACGCGCGTATCACGTCGATGACGCGATCGAGCTGCGCATGGCTCAGCTCGGGATAGATCGGCAGCGAGATGACCTCGCCGGCCGCCCGCTCGGACACCGGCATACTTCCGGGGGCGTAGCCGAGGTGCGCGAAGCACGGTTGGCGGTGGAGCGGGACGGGATAGTACACGGCATGCCCGATCCCTTCCTGTTTTAAGTGTGCCTGGAGGGCGTCCCGGCGCTCCACCCGCAGCGTGTATTGGTGGAAGATGTGCTCGTTCTCGGGATCCACGGCGAGCGGCCGAACCGGCGAGACGTCCGTGAAGGCCGTGTGGTAATAGGCCGCATGCTCACGCCGCTTGGCGGACCAGCTCGCGAGATGCGGCAGCTTGGCGAGCAGGACGGCCGCCTGCAGCGTATCGAGCCGCGAGTTCGTTCCCACCTCGTCGTGGTGGTATTGCTTGGCGCCGCCGTGCAGGCGCAGCCGCTTGAGGCGCTCCGCGGTCCTGTCGTCCGACGTGACGATCATGCCCCCGTCCCCCCAGGCCCCGAGGTTCTTGCTGGGGAAGAACGAATAGGCGGTCACCCAGCCGAGCTCCCCGGCGACGCGCCATTCCCCATCGATCCGGCGCCGCGCGCCGATCGCCTGGCAGGCGTCCTCGATCACCCGGATCCCGCGCGGCTGGGCGAGCGCGAGCAGCCGCTGCATGTCGGCCATCTGCCCGAAGAGATGCACGGGAATGATGGCCTTGGTGCGCGGTGTGATCGCGCGCTCCACGGCGTCCACATCGATGTTGAGCGTCTCCGGCTCGACGTCGACAAAGACGGGCTTGCCGCCGGCGTTGTGGATCGTGCCCGCCGTCGCGAAGAATGTGAACGGCGTCGTGATGACCTCGTCCTCGGGGCGGAGCGCGAGCGCCCTGAGCGGGAGCAGCAGCGCATCCGTGCCGCTGGCGCAGCCGACGCCCTGCGTGGCGTGCGACAGCCGCGCCACCTCGGCCTCGAGCTGAGCGATGGCCGGGCCCATGATGAATTGTTGCGTCTCGATGACGCCCATCATCGCGGGGAGGACGTCGTCCTTGATGGCGCGATACTGCGCCACGAGGTCGAGCAGGGGGACGTTCATGATGGGCGGGGTGGTGTGGTTTGACGAAGGACACCGGCCGACTCTTCGTAGGCCGCGCCGCAGACCCGGCAAACGCCGCGCCCGCCGGCAATGTCGAGCCGCTCGCCGCACTGGCACATCCAACCCACACGGCGGGCGGGAACGCCGACCATCAGGCCGTAGGCGGGTGCATCGGCGGTCACGACGGCCCCCGCGCCGACGAACGCGTACTCCCCCAGGGTGACGCCGCAGACGATCGTGGCGTTGGCGCCGATCGAGCCGCCACGCCGCACCAGGGTCGGCCGGTACTCGTGCTTGCGCGACACATGGCTGCGCGGATTGAGGACGTTGGTGAACACGCACGAAGGCCCGCAGAAGACGTCGTCTTCCAGCACGACGCCTTCGTAGATCGACACGTTGTTCTGGATTTTGACGTTGTTGCCGATGCGCGTCCTCGGCATGACGACGACATTCTGGCCGAGGTTGCAGCGCTCGCCGATCACGGCGCCCGGCATCACGTGCGAGAAGTGCCAGATCTTCGTGCCCGTGCCGACGACGGCGCCGTCATCGACGTAGCTCGACTCGTGCGCGAAGTAGTCGGAGCCGGCCATCTAGGACCCGATGACCTTGCACTCGAGCTCCAGCGTGACGCCCGTCTTCTTCGCGACCGTCTTGCGGACGTGCTCGATGAGCTTCAGCACGTCGCTCGCCGTCGCGTTCCCCTTATTGATGAAGTAGTTCGCATGCACGGTCGAGATCATCGCGCCGCCGATCGTGAAGCCCTTGAGCCCGCACTCGTCGATGAGCGTCCCCGCGCTCTTGGCGCCTTCGGGATTCCTGAACGTCGACCCGCAGCACGGCTGGTCGAACGGCGTGCCGACTTTGCGCCAGCGGAACAGCTTGCCCTGAAGCTCCTTGAGCTTGGCGGGCGGTTCCTCGGCGAGGCCGAGCTTGGCTTCGAGGACGATGCCCTCGAGGTTGCTGGAGCGGTACTTGAACGAGATCTGTTTGCGCGAGAGCTGCTTCACTTTCCCGCGCCCGTCCATGACCGTGACCTCGGTGACGACTTCGGAAAACTCGGCGCCGTGGCAGCCGGCGTTCATGTAAATGCCGCCGCCCACGGTCCCGGGAATCCCTACGAAGCGCTCCACGCCCGCGAATCCCGCCTCCGCGGTGCGCCGCGCGAGAATCGGGGTCGGCATGCCGGCCCCGACGATCGCGGTGGCGCCCTTCATCTCGAAGCGGTCGAGCCCCTTCCCCATGCGGATCACGACGCCGGGAAAGCCGGTGTCCTTGACCAGCACGTTCGACCCGAGGCCGAGCACGATCCACGGCAGCCCGCGCTGTTGGGCCAGCTCGAGTGCGCGCACGACGTCTTCGGTGTCGGCGGGGAGGGCGAGATACCGCGCCGGTCCGCCGAGGCGCCACGTCGTATGGCGTGCCAGCGGCTCGTTCTCGAGCAGCTTGCCGCGGAATTTGATCTTGGGCGGCGGGGGCGGCGCCGCGGGCGCCGCCGGCGCCGCGCGCGCCGCCGCCCGTTTTGCTCCCTTGGCCGGCTTGGCTGCCTTCGCGGGCTTCAGCGCGCTCTTGGCTCCGCGCCTGCCGGAACCCGACGCGCGGCGATCGGCGCCGCTTTTTCGACGTTCGCTTTTTCGTGCCATTCCTGGAGGCTCCTGACGCTGCCAATCCGGCTGCGCAGCGCAATGATCGCATCACACGCGGCGCTCGCTGCCGACATCGTCGTCGTGTACGGCACCCGATGCACCAGCGCGGCGCGGCGGATGGCGTAGTCGTCTACCTGCGTGAACTTCCCCAGCGGCGTGTTGATCAGGAGGTGCACGTCGCCCGAGACGATCAAGTCGATCGCATTAGGCCGCCCCTCATGAACCTTGCGCACTCCTTCGGCCGGGACTCCGCGCCCGCGGAGATAGCGCTGCGTCCCCTCGGTGGCCAGGATCCGGAACCCGAGCTCATGGAACCGGCGCACGATCGGGAGAACGGTCGGCTTGTCCCCGTCGTTCACCGTCACGAAGATCGCGCCTTCCAGCGGCAAGCTGCCGTCGGCCGCGATCTGCGCCTTGGCGAAGGCCATACCGAAACTGTCGGCCAGCCCCATCGCCTCACCCGTGGACCGCATTTCCGGCCCCAACACGGTATCCACCCCGGGGAGCTTGGTGAAGGGGAAGACGGCCTCCTTCACGGCCACCCCGGCGACGGGAAGCTCATCGGGAACGGCCAACTCGTCCAGGGTCCGCCCGATCATGACCGCCGCCGCGAGCTTGGCGAGGGGCACCCCCGTGGCTTTACTCACGAACGGCACCGTCCGCGAGGCCCGCGGATTGACCTCCAGCACGTACACCACACCGTCCTTGATGGCGTATTGCACGTTGATCAGGCCGACCACCCCCAGCGCCGCGGCGAATGCCTTGGTATGGCGCCGCATGTCCTCGACCTGGAGGTCCCCGATCAGGTAGGGCGGCAGCACGCAGGCCGAGTCCCCCGAATGCACCCCGGCATCCTCGATGTGCTGCATGACCCCGCCGATCACGCACCGCCCCACGCGATCGGCGATCGCATCCACGTCCGCCTCGAAGGCGTCCTCCAGGAAGCGGTCGATGAGGACGGGATGTTCCGGCGCCACGCGCGCGGCCTTCACGAAGTAGTCGCGCAGCGACCCGTCGTCGTAGACGATCTCCATGGCGCGGCCGCCGAGCACGTACGACGGCCGTACCAACACGGGGTAGCCGATCCGCTGCGCCACCGCGACCGCCTCGTCCACCGAGCGCGCGATGCCGTTGGGGGGCTGGCGCACACCCAGCGTCCGGGCGAGCGCTTCGAAGCGCTCGCGGTCTTCGGCGATGTCGATCGCATCCGGCGACGTCCCGAGGATCGCGACGCCCGCGGCCGCGAGCGGCGTCGTGAGCTGCAGCGGCGTCTGGCCGCCGAGCTGGACCACGACCCCCTTCGGTTTCTCCCAGCGGACGATCTCGATCACGTCCTCGAACGTCAGCGGCTCGAAGTACAACTTGTCGGAAATGTCGAAGTCGGTGGATACCGTCTCGGGGTTCGAGTTGATCATGATCGTCTTGAACCCCAGCTCGCGGAACGCGAGGCCGGCGCGCACGCAGCAGTAGTCGAACTCCACGCCCTGCCCGATCCGGTTCGGCCCGCTGCCGAGAATGACGACGCCCTGATCGCCGAACGGCTCGGACTCGTTCTCGTGATCGTAGGAGGAGTAGAGATACGGCGTGGCCGACGGGAACTCGCCGGCGCAGGTGTCCACCGTCTTGTACGCCGGATGCACACCCAGCGCCCAGCGGCGCTCGCGGATCGCGGCCTCCGTGGTCGCCCCCAGGGTCGCCAGCTGCCGGTCGGAGAAGCCCATCCGCTTCATCCGGCGCAGCTCGGCCGCGCCGGGATCGGCGAGCCCCGCGAACCAGCGCTCGGCGTCCACCAGCTCCTGCAGCTGATAGAGGAACCACGGATCGATTCCCGAGGCGGCGGCGATGTCCTCGACCGCGAGGCCCGCGAGCAGCGCGTGCTTCACCTGGAAGATGCGCTCGGGGGTGGGGGTGCGGAGCGCGACGCGCAGATCCTCCCGACTCGCGCTCGTCAGGCGGTCGTCGCCCAGCGTCGCGCCGGTGACCCACCCCGGCCGGCCGGTCTCGAGCGCGCGGAGCCCCTTCTGAAACGCGTCCTTGAACGTCCGCCCGATCGCCATCGCTTCGCCGACGGACTTCATTTGCGTCGTGAGACGATAATCGGCGGTCGGGAATTTCTCGAAGGCGAAGCGCGGGACCTTCACCACCACGTAATCGAGCACCGGCTCGAACGACGCCGGCGTCGTCCGGGTGATGTCGTTGGGCAGCTCGTCGAGGGTGTAGCCGACCGCCAGCTTCGTCCCGATGCGCGCGATGGGGAAACCGGTCGCCTTCGAGGCCAGCGCCGACGAGCGCGAGACGCGCGGATTCATCTCGATCACCAGCATCTCGCCGTCCGCCGGATTCACGGCGAACTGGATGTTGCAGCCGCCCGCCTCGACGCCGATCTCGCGGATGATCGCGATCGCCGCGTCCCGCATCCGCTGGTACTCGCGATCGGTGAGCGTCATCGCGGGCGCGACGGTGATCGAGTCGCCGGTATGCACGCCCATCGGGTCGAGATTCTCGATGGAGCAGACGATCACGACGTTGTCGCGCCGGTCGCGCATCACCTCGAGCTCGAATTCCTTCCAGCCCAGAACGCTGCGCTCGATCAGCGTCGTGCGCACGGGCGACAGCTCGAGGGCGCGCCCGAGCAGCTCCTCGAACTCCGCCCGGTTGTACGCCACCCCTCCCCCGGTCCCGCCCAGCGTGAACGAGGGCCGCAGGATCGCGGGATACCCGGTCT
>JAUYMC010000173.1 GCA_030699545.1 Gemmatimonadales bacterium
CAACGCGGGCGCCTGGCTCGAGGTCGCCAAGGGCCCAGACGCGCGTTTCGCCATCGAAAGAGGTCGATGTGTTGGTTATCGTACCGATGCCAAACCCGACCAGCTTCTCGGCCTCTAGCTCGGACAGGCGCAGGACGGCGCCGCGCAAGACAGTGTCCGTGCCGTTACTGACGTAAACCACGGTCTCTATCGGCGCGGCCGCGAAGCCGGCGCGCTCCTCCACCAGGGTCGCGCCCGATGCCGCCGCTTCCCAGCGGATTTCGACCGTGCGATCGCCACCGCTGCAGGCAGACGCCAGCGCGACGATGGCGAGGACAGATGCGGCAGCGGGAATCCAGCGCACGGCGCACTCCCAGACCGAACAGATCGCCCGGCCATTAACAAAAGCGCAAAGAAGTATCGGATGTTACGGGTTTTCGCTTAAGGGTTTCGCCGCAGTCGCTCTTCGAACTCCGCCAGCGTCTTGGCCAGCTCGGCCTGGCCAGCGGCCACGGTGAGGTCGCCGCGCGTTCGCTCCAGGATGCCGCGGACGCTGTCGGTGGTGCGGCGCAGGCCGCCGGTCATCGCGTCCGGGTAATCGAAGGTGACGAGGATGCCGTAGATCTCGTCCATCACGTCCAGGCACTCCTCGCAGTGCTCGATCTGGCCCGCCCGCAGCGCGTCGAGCAGGTGGCGGCGGAGCTCACCAACCACCTCGCCGAGGCCGTTGAGATAGGCCGGAAGCTCGACATCGATGTCCTCCGGGCGCGGGAGCGGGTAGCGGCCGGCGGCGACGACGGCGAGGGTGACCTTCGCTTCCGCGTATTCCTTCTGGGAGTCGTGGACAAAGCCGGCGTAGAAGATGTCCGGGTGGTCGCGCAGGGCGTCCGCGGCCTCGCGCAGGAGGAGGCCGGCCTGGTCGACGAGGCGCTCGGCTTCGTCGAACTCACCGCGGTGGACGGCGCGGATCGCGTTGGCGGAGTGACGAAGAGCCTCGCGGCAGCGGCCGAGGGCCGCCTCGCGGGCGCGGTTCTTGGCGGCGAGCGCCTCTCGGGCGTTCTCAGCGATGGCCTGGATCTCCGGGATGACGCGCCGCACGCTTAGGGCTCATCCAGCGGCTTCGGGAACTCGCCGTCCCGCGCCGCGTCGATCATGTCCCGCGCCTCTTCCGGCAGGTCCATGCCGTACTGCTCGAACTTGTTCTCGACCCAGCGACCGATCTGGCGCGGGTCGCGGTACTCGCTGCCCGGGTCCAGGCTGGGGTCGCCGTAATCTTCCAGCACCTGCTGCTGCGTCCTGGCAACGGCGAACTTCGAGATGGCGCGGTCCACGCTGGCGCTGCCGCAGTGCTCGCAGGTGGGCTCCGGGACAGCGGAGGACACGCTGCGCACGAAGACGTTCGTGATCCGGCCGCAGTCCTTGCAGCGGTACTCGTAGATCGGCATGTCAGCGCCTACAAGTCTCCGAAGTCGTCATCGCCAAAGTCGTCGTCCCCGCTGTCGCCATCGTCGAGTGACTCGCCCCGCTCCAGCTTCTCGACCATCTCGTCGAACTCCGGCCCCATGTCCTCGCCCATCTCGCGCCGCATCTTGCGGGCCCAGGACGCCATCGCTTTCGGGTCGTTCTCGTCGAACCCGGACAGCATCGAGCCATCGTCCAGGGAGCCGAACTCGTCGCCGGCGGAGCGGAGGACCGCGACCCTGGAGATGAGTCGGCGGAGGTCAACGCCGCCGCACCTGTCGCACTTGCCGGCCACGGGCGAGCTCATGGAGCGCACGAAGACCGAGACGCGGGCGCCGCAGGCGTTGCAGCTGAACTCGTAGATCGGCATTCCGAAGTAATTATAGTTGAGGGCCGACCGGAGGGCGCTATACCCTTGGCCGTCGGCCCTGCGTGTAGTACCCAGCATCATTCAACGCCTTGCGAATGTATCTGAGTTGTCCTCCACTGGCACCTTGAGTCTCTGCCCATCTGAGAGCCGGTTCCAAGACAACTCTGAAGCCGTTCTTGTCGCCCTTGTCCGGAAGCTGGAACTGGTTTGATGGACCAGTACCCTCCCGAACGGCTGGGTGTCAAGTCTTGGATTAGGTCTTGGACACGAATCGAAGAGTCTTCGTCGAAACGGCCGAGGGGCTACGCGTCTTCGATGGCGTTCTCGATCTGCTCCACGCGCAGCACGCGTCCGCGCGCGTCCAGCTCGATCGCCACGACATCGATGCGCTGGTTTGGCGGCGCCTCCGGGTGCTCCTGGCTGTAGGCGGCGGCAGCAGCGCGGATGTGGCCGCTCTTGCGGTCGGTAATCGACTCCTCGGGTGTGCCCATCGCGCCGCCACGGCGGCTGCGGACCTCGACAAACACGAGGTCGGCGCCCCGGCGGGCGATGATGTCGATCTCGCCCTCGCGGGTGGACCAGTTGCGCTCCAGGATCGTGTAGCCCTTCGCCTCGAGGTGCGATGCCGCGACCCTCTCTCCGAAGTCTCCGAGGCGCCGGCGCCGGACCCTATCCCTCGGCATCACTCACCAGCATCTGGCGCACTGTCGCTCTTCTCGCAACTTCCGTGGCCTGGGCAGCCCGCCGGACCGGCTCGAAGCTGCGCCGGTGCTGCTCGCACGGCCCGCAGGTCGTCAGGCTGGCGAGGTGGCCCGGCGTGCCGTAGCCCTTGTTGCTGGCAAAGCCGTAGCCCGGGTAGAGGCCATCGAGGTCACGCATGTGGCTGTCCCGCGCCACCTTCGCCACGATGGACGCGGCGGCGATCGATACGCAGAGGGCGTCTCCATCGTTGATCGTCCGTTGCGGCTGGGAAATGCAGAGCCTGGACCGCCCATCGACCAGGACGAATGGGGGTTGCAGGCGCAGGGCGGTTAT
>JAUYMC010000180.1 GCA_030699545.1 Gemmatimonadales bacterium
TCGCCGCCGCCGCCGCCGTCAGCATCAGGAAGAAGCGACCGAAGGAGCGCATAGGTCCCCCTATCTGGGGACGACGCGGTACAAGACCTCGCCGTCCCGGATCATGCCGAACTGCTCCCGCGCCACCCGTTCCTGCACCGCCGGATTCGTCTCGAGATCGCGCGCCAGCCGGGTGAGCGAGTCCACCTCGATCCGCAGCGCCGCGACCGCCGACCGCTCGTCGGCGAGCTGGCGGCGCATCGTGATCCAGTCGGGCGTCCCGTATTCCCCGCCCCACACGGCGAATGCCGCGAGGGCGACGCCGGCGGCGACGCCCGCCACGCGCGTGCGCGTCACAAGCCGTACAGGTGGCGTCCCGGATAGTGCGCCACATCTCCCAGCTCCTCGGCGATCCGCAGCAGCTGATTGTACTTCGCCACGCGGTCGGTGCGCGACGCGCTGCCCGTCTTGATCTGGCCCACGCCGGTCCCCACCGCCAGATCGGCGATGAACGTGTCCTCCGTCTCTCCCGAGCGATGCGAGATGACCGCGCCGTAGCCGTTGCCGCGCGCCAGCTCGATGCACTGCAGCGTCTCGGTCAACGTGCCGATCTGATTCACCTTCACCAGAATCGCATTCGCCACACCCGATTCGATGCCGCGCGCCAGCCGCTCGGCGTTCGTACAGAAGAGATCGTCGCCCACGAGCTGCACGCGCTCCTGCAGCGCCTCCGTGAGCTTCGCCCACCCCTCCCAGTCGTCCTCCGCCAGCCCGTCCTCGATCGAGACGATCGGATAGCGGTCGATCCACGCCTTGTAGACGGCGATCATCTCCTCCGACGTCTTGGTGCCGCCCTTGCTCTTCTTGAAGACGTACGAGCCGGAGCCGTCGCCGTCCTGGTACAGCTCCGACGCGGCGACGTCGAGCGCGATCGCGATGTCCTTCCCCGCCTCGAACCCCGCCGTCTCGATCGCCGCCATCACCGCCTCGAGCGCCGCTTCGTCGTTCGGCAGATCGGGGGCAAAGCCGCCTTCGTCGCCGACCGCCGTCGAGAGCCCGCGCTTGGCCAGCACTTTCTTGAGGGCGTGAAACACCTCGACGCCCATCCGCAGCCCTTCGCCGAACGTCTCGGCGCCGATCGGCACGACCATGAACTCCTGCACGTCCACGGTATTGGCCGCGTGCGCGCCGCCGTTGAGGATGTTCATCATCGGCACCGGCAGCACGTGCGCGACCGGGCCGCCGAGATAGCGGTACAGGGGCAGCCCCGCGTCCTGAGCGGCCGCGCGCGACACGGCGAGCGACACGGAGAGAATCGCGTTCGCGCCGAGGTTGCCCTTGTTGGGCGTGCCGTCGAGATCGATCATCGCGTAGTCCACCGCGATCTGATCTGCCGCCGACAGGCCTTCGAGCCGCGGCCCGATCACTTCATTGACGTTCTTGACGGCCTCGAGCACCCCCTTGCCGCCGAACCGCTTGGGATCGCCGTCGCGCAGCTCGACCGCTTCGTGCTCGCCCGTCGAGGCGCCGCTCGGCACCGCGGCGATGCCCGACGCGCCGCTGGCCAGGGTGACTTCGGCTTCGAGCGTGGGGTTGCCGCGGCTGTCGAGGATCTCGCGCGCGTGCACGGAGATGATGGTGCTCATCGTGGCCCCAACCCTACCGCGCCCGCGCCTGAAGGGCAACCATCGCGGCCCGCACCGCGTCGCGCAGCCGCTCGCGGTCGTCGGCGGTGAGCCCCGCCGTCGGTACCGGCGGCCCGACCAGCAGCCGGATGGGACGGGGATGCAGGCGCAACGCCCCCTTGGGCAGGATCTCAAAGGTGTGATGCACGTACACCGGGACGATCGGTACCTGGGCCGCGATCGCCAGCGCGAACGGCGCGTTCTTGAAGGGCAGCAGCTCCCCCGTGCGGCTGCGCGTCCCTTCGGGGAAGACGACGGCCGAGAAGCCGCGCTGGATCGTGCGGGCGGCCGCGTCGTAGGCCTCGAAGGCTTTCTTGCGAACCGTTCGGTCGATCGCGATGTGCCCCGCCGCCCGCATCGCGCCGCCGAGCAGCGGAATGCGGAACAGCTCCTGCTTCGCCACGAACCGCACCGACCCCGGCAGGGTCGCGAACAGCGCCCAGATGTCGAACATCGACGAATGATTCGAGGCGTACACGACCGGTTGGCCCACCGGGATCAGCTCGAGCCCTTCAGTGCGGACGGGCGTGCCGGCGGCCGAGAGGATGTCGCGCGCCCACCCGGTGCCGGCCCAATCGTAGACGCCCCCCAGGCGATGACGCACGCGCAGGATACCGGCGACAAGACCGGAAGCGGCGTGGATGATGGTGGAGATGAAGAGAACGACGTAAAACCAGAGAGTGCGAATCACTGCCTGAAGTGATCGTATCCCGGTGGCAGCGTCACCGATTCCCGATCCTTGAGCAGCCGGACGCCGCCGCGCCGGCCGCCGCCGCCACGCAGGCAGACGCCGATCCTGGTGAGCTCGACGCCCGTGTCGCCGCGGAACGTGGAGACGCTCGCGTCGCTGAAGTGCGGCGGCATGGTGAGCAGCAGCTCGAACTCCTCGCCGCTTGCAGCGGCGGCCAATGCGTCGACACCCTCCCACCGCGGCAGCTGCTCCAGATTGATCTCGATGCCGACATCGGAGGCGGCGGAGAGGTGCTCGGCGTCGGCGGCGAGGCCGTCGCTGATGTCGATCATCGCGGTCGCGCCGTGCGTCGCGAGCCAGCGTCCCGCCTGGAGCCGCAGCTCCGGGCAGGCGTAGCGGTTGCGCAGGGCGGTCGGCGGCCGTGTGCCGGCGCGCAGCTGCTCGAGCGCGAGCCCGGCGCCCCCGAGGTAGCCGGTGACCCACACCCCGTCGCCTTCGCTCGCGCCGGCGCGCCGTACCGGCCGCTGCACGCTGCCGATGACGCAGATGTCGAGCATGTAGCGATCGAAGCGCACCAGGTCGCCGCCGAGTACGCTCGCGCCGACATTCTGCGCGCACTGGGCGACCCCCGCCATGATCTCCTCGGCGGCGTGCTCCTGCCCGTCGGCGCGCGGGACGCCGAGCGAGACGAGCAGACCGATCGCGTCGGCGCCGTCGGCGGCGAGATCGGACAGCGCCGCGGCGGCGGAGCGGTACCCGATCTCCATGAAGTCGAGCCAATCGCGCCGGAAGTGCACGCCCTCGAGCGACGAGTCGATGCTGACCGCGAGCGTCGTACCGCCGAGCTTGAACAGCGCGCAGTCGTCACCCAGCGGATCGCTGGGCGCGGCGTCGCCGAGCCGCGCGAAGATCCGCCGCAGCAGATCGAACTCGGCGCCGGGTCCCATCCCGAGCGCCGCCATCAGTTGCTCATCGCGCGGCGGTTCAGCCGCACGAGCCCGCTGTCGGTGGCCGCCCAGAGATAGTCGCCGTCCACCGCGAGGTCGCGCACGGCGGCCGGCACGGCGAGCGGCACGGGCAACACGCTGATATGCGGCGCCGGGGCGAGCGTCGCGAAGGCGAGACCCTGCGTGCCCCCAATCCACAATCCACCCTCGGGAGCGGGCGCCAGGGCGAGAGGAATTCCAAGCGATAGCGGCAGGGGGAGCGTCACCCAGGCGCTCCCCCTGCTACTCGACCACACCAATTCCCGGTCAGTCGTCATGACGATCGTATCCTGAAGACGCGCCACGGCCCGAATGGTCACGCGGAGCGACATACGCTCCTCGAGACCTCGAGGAATCGCGAGCTGGGACGCTCCGGGCACCAGCTGGCCCAGACCGCTCGTCGTTCCCACCCACAACGTCTCCCCCACCGCGAGCAGACTCGTGACGGTGAGGCCGCGCGGCTCCATCGCCATGACCTGATCGTCGCGCGTGATGAGCGACAGGCCGCGGGTGGTGCCGACCCAGACGCCGTCGGGCGCACGGGCGAGGCTGGTCGCGTCGGGAAGATCGAACGAGCGATAGCGCCAGGTGGTGGGATCGATGCGGAACACGCCCTGCTCGGTCGCGAGCCAGAGGTCGGCACCGATCGTCAGCAGCCGCCGGGCGGACTGGAACGGGAATCCCAGGGCGGCGCCGCCGCCTTCGTTGCCCCGCGTGGCGGAGAGATCGCCGGCGACCCACGTGACGCCGCGACGCTCCGAGGGCCGCGCATTCGCGGCCGCCCACACACCGTCTGGAGCCGGTGCAATCGCCCCCACGCCGGGCGCGACGAGTCCATAGGTCAGCACGTCCCACTCTCCCGTCTGACGGTCGATCCGTACCAACCCGAGGCCGTTGGTGCCGAAAAAAATCTCGGCGCGGTCCGGGGTCGCCGCGGCGGCGGTGAACTGGTGGCTGCGGAGTCGGGTATCAGTGAGGATCGCGGCACGCAACGCGTCGGCCAGGGGGGCGCGCGCCAAGGCTGCATCGACCGTCAACACTCCGGCCAACTGATCGGAACTTACATCGCCGCGCAGCCACGTGCGTCCACCGTCTTCATAATGGACGTAGTCCGATTCCCCCCAGAGTCGGAGCCAGACGCCGTTTCCCCCTGCATCGATCACCGCACCCACGACTCGACCCGCGGGATATCCGTCCAGCACCGTCACAGGCGGCCGGAAGCGCCGCGTGATCCGGTCGTAGATGAGCAGCCCATGCGGCGTCGCGGCGAACACGAGCCACGGCGACGCGGCAACGGCCTGGATGTGGCTGAAGTCGCTGATCAGAACTCGATCTTCGGGACGAAGAAAGGCCGACGGTCCGACGGAGGGACGGCCCGACGCAGGCCGCCAGTGTAACCAACAGGAAGGCTACGGGCCGTCCGGCCATCAGGCAGTCTCCGGCGCTTCCAGCTCGACTACCACCGGGGGTTTCCCCGGGTGCACACTGTTCCACCGGCGCCACACTTCGGGCAGCGCGGCGAGGACATCGGCGGGCCGCAGACTGCGCGCCGTCCACTGCCGCGC
>JAUYMC010000181.1 GCA_030699545.1 Gemmatimonadales bacterium
GCGCGGCAGCGGGGTCAGGCGCACGCCGATGCGCGTGGCGATGCCGAAGTTGCCTTCGGACCCGACGAACAGGCCCACCAGGTCCGGTCCCCACGGCTCGCCGCCGGGGCTGCCGAGCTCGACGACGCTGCCGTCGGCGAGCAGCACCTCGAGCGCGAGGATGTGATTCGCGGTCACGCCGTACTTGAGGCAATGCGGCCCGCCCGCATTCTCGGCGACGTTCCCCCCGATCGTGCACGCGCTCTGGCTCGAGGGGTCCGGCGCGTAGTGGAGTCCCGCCGGTCGGGCGGCGGCGCTCAACCTGGCGTTCACGACCCCCGGCTCGACGATCGCGCGGCGGTTCTCGACGTCCAGGCGGTGGATGCGATTGAGCCGCGTCAGCACCACCAGCACCGAGCCGGACCCGGCGAGCGCGCCGCCCGAGAGGCCGGTCCCGGCGCCGCGGGGGACGAAGGGCACGCCGGCCGCGGCGAGGAGGCGCACGACGGCGATCAGCTCGTCGCGCGTGCCGGGGAGCACGACGAGGTCGGGAAGCCGGCGATGGGTGGGGAGGCCGTCCATGGAGTACGTGACCCGCTCGGCGCGCGAGTGCCGCACGTGGGTATCGCCGACGATGGCTGCGAGGTCCGACGCCAGGGAAGGAGCCATACTATATGATAGCAGACGGGGCCAGGATTCGATTTCCTGGCCCCGTCGCTTCATCGCCCGTCGACTACGCCGCTCTCCAGAACCCCTTCAGCGCCTTGCCGTCCGGCGACTCGCGCAGCTTCTCGAATGCCCGCTCGCGAATCTGGCGGATGCGCTCGCGCGTGACGCCCATGAGGGCGCCGATCTTCTCGAGCGTCATCGCCTCGCTGCCCTCTTCCAGTCCGTAGTAGAGATAGAGAATCTTGCGCTCGCGCGGTGTGAGGTACTTCTGGAAGATCCGGTCGATGAACTCGCGCATCAGCTTGCCGTCGGTGCGCTCTTCGATCTCGCCGCCTTCCTGGCCGGCGAAGCGCTCGCCCAGCGTCGCGGCGTCCTTGTCGGTGCGATCGACGGGGGCGTCGAGCGACAGCTCGGCGGCGGTCATGCGGCGCGCGGTGCGCACGTTCTCGACGGTGTCTTCGAGCGCCTGCGCGATCTCGTTGTCCGTCGGCTCGCGGCCGAGCTCCTGCGACAGGTACGTCTCGGTGCGGCTCATGCGGATCAGCTGCGAGTTCTGATTGAGCGGGATCCGCACGCTGCGCGTCTGCTCGGCGAGCGCCTTGAGCACCGCCTGGCGCACCCACCACACGGCGTACGAAATGAACTTCACGCCCTGATCGGGATCGAACTTCTTGACGGCCTTCAGCAAGCCTTCGTTGCCGATCGCGACCAGCTCGGAGAGGTCGAGTCCGTGACCCTGATATTTTTTGACGTAGGAGATGACGAAACGGAGATTGGCAGTGACGAGACGCTCGGCGGCTTTTTCATCACCCCGCTGCACCCGCCGCGCGAGGCGCCGTTCCTCGGCCGGGTCCTTGATCAGCGGAAGTTTTTGGATGTCTTGCAGGTACTGGTCGAACGCTCCGGAAGGGGTGGTACGAAAGAAGGCCTTCGCCTTGCCGTTCGACCTGGCCATGCAGGGACTCCTGGGAGGCAGACTCAGTTGTGTTCGGAAACGGCCGGACACACCGCCATTTAGGCCATCGACAACGCCGCCAATATAGGATTTCCTGCCAATCCGTGCAAATCTACGCAGTTTTCCACATCACAAATTGTTTGGTCAAAACTCATTCCAGCGTTTGTCCACTATCCACACGTGCTGTGGAAAATCACCTCAATCGTAAGGATGATGCGGCCGTGTGGAGAGGTGGACAGGAATGTGGGTGAGGTGTTGAAGTCACACAATGCTCCGCACGTCCGTTTCGGCGACCGGAATCGTCCATCCGCCATCGGCGGCGCGCGCCATGGCGCCAATTCGTGACGGCAGCGCGAACCGCAACGCGCCCTCCCGCCCCTTCTTGTCGTGGCGCAGCGCCGCGAGCATGGCATCGGCTCTCAGAGCAGGCTTGAGACCACTCGGAAGGCCGTAGGACTCCACCGCCGACCGGATCCGCTCCGCCGTACCGCGCTCGGCGATCCCCAGCTGCTCGGCCAACCGGGCCTCGAGCGTCATCCCGATCGCGACCGCTCCGCCATGCATCACCGCGAAGCGCGAAACCGCTTCGATCGCGTGCCCGATCGTATGGCCGAAATTCAGAATGGCACGCATGCCGCCTTCGCGCTCGTCGGCGGACACCACGCCCGCCTTGATCGTTACCGACCCGGCGATGATTCGCTCGACGGCGGATGCCGGCTCGAGCGTCGTGACGGCCTGTTGCGATCCCTCCAGCAGCTCGAAGTAGGCGGCATCCGCGATCACGCCATGCTTCAGCGCCTCCGCCATCCCATTCGCGCGCTGCTCGGCTGGCAGATCGCGCAGTGCACGGATGTCGGCCACGACCGCGCGCGGCTGATGGAAGGCGCCGAGGAGATTCTTGCCGCCGGGAACGTCCACGCCCGTCTTGCCGCCGATCGCCGCGTCGATCATCGCGAGCAGCGTGGTCGGAACCTGGACGTATGGGATGCCGCGGAGGTAGGTCGCCGCGACGAAGCCGGCGACATCGCCGACGACGCCGCCGCCCAGCGCGATCACCGCCGCATCGCGCCCGAAGTGACGGGCCAGCATCTGATCCGACAGCGACGCCCACGTCTCCCGCGTCTTGCTCGGCTCCCCATGCGCAAACGTGAAGAGCTCCGCGCGAATCCCGGCCTTCTCGAGAATGGCCGAAGCGGTCGCACCCAGCCGCTCGCCGACGATGTCATCGGAGATCACGGCGTAGGCGACGGCGGGGCAACGGTGCCGCAGGATCGCGGGAAGATCCTGGAGCAGCCCGTCGCCGATCAGCACCTCGTAACTCGCCTCGGGGGTTGAGGCGAGCGAGACGGGAACGGTTACCATGGCACGTCGCCGCGGCCGCCTCCGGCGCGGTTCGCCGCGCGCGCCAGCACGAAGAGCAGGTCCGACAGCCGGTTCAGGTATTTCACGATCAGCGGTGCGATCGCCACGGCGCGCGCCAGCGTGACCACGCTCCGCTCCGCGCGCCGGCACACCGTGCGAGCCAGATGGAAGGCGGCGGCCTTGGGCGTGCCGCCCGGAAGAATGAACGCCGTGAGCGGCGGGAGGCCGGATTCCAGGCGGTCGATGACGCCTTCGAGCGCGGCGATCCCGCCCTCGCCGATGGGCGCGCGGGGGGCGAGCGCCTTCGCCAGGCGCGCGGAGTCGGGCGTCGCCAGCTGGGCGCCGATCGTGAACAGATCGCGCTGCATGTGCTCGAGCACGGCGGTTTCGAACGTCTGCGACTCGAGCGACGCCGCGAGGCCGATCGCGGCGTTCAGCTCATCCACGTCGCCGTAGGCCTGGACTCGGGGGTCGTCCTTCGGCACACGGCCGCCGCCGAACAATCCGGTCTCTCCTTCGTCCCCCGTCTTCGTGTAGATCTTCACGCCGCGAACCTACCGTCAGGGGCAACGCAGCGCGAGCGGCTGCACCGCCACGACGCGGCCGTCGTTCGCCTGGACGGCCGTGGCGCGGGAATCCGACGCCGTCACGTCCGCGATCTCGTGGACGAGGACGAGCGGACCCGCGGTCCCGCGCAGCGAGTACCGCACGATGCCGCGCCCCTCGGGTAGCATGCCGCGCACCAGTCGGGCGCGCACCGGCCGCACGATCCAGCGCAGCCGCCGCGCCACGGTGTCGGTGTCCGCGATGCCCGTGGCGAGGACGGTGTCGCCGTCCGGGGTTGCGAACCGGACGCGAAATCCGACCGCGTACCGGGACGATCGCTGGTTTCCTGAGACGGGGAGCGGGAGAATCTCGCCCGCATCGTTGGCGCGATCCTGGTCGAGCGTCACCGCCCCGAGCGGCGCGGCGGCGCGGCGGCCGCTG
>JAUYMC010000188.1 GCA_030699545.1 Gemmatimonadales bacterium
GAGAACCCTACGCCCTTTGTGTGGACCAAGACGCCGGCCGACATCATCCGCAAGGCCGTGCGTCGGAGCCGTTAACATGACTTCGATTACGTGACACTAGGCGCACTGAGCGCCCGTCTCGGGCGTGCGCTACGCGGCTACTTTCATCCCGCCGCCGGTCATGTCCTGCTGTGGGACATCAAGCACGCGGGGCTCCTGCGCGCACGGCTTGACGAGATCGAGGATTCGGAGCGACGCCGGTTGATCGGGCGGCATCTGGACCATTTCGAGACCCATGTGCTGCCGGTCCTTCACGGCCTGCGCGCGCAGGTCATTCACAACGACATGACTCCGGACCACGTCCTGGTGGACACCGGGGACCCGGAACGCATCACCGGCATCATCGACTTCGGCGACATGGTCCATTCCACCTTGATCAACGATCTGGCCGCCACGGCCACGGACCACCTTGCCGGCGCTGCCGATCCGATCGAGGTCGCCGGGGATTTCCTCGCCGGCTACCACTCGGTGACGCCGCTGGAGACGGAGGAGATCGATCTGCTGTTCGATCTTCTCCTCACCCGCCTCGCGGCGGTGGCGGTGATCACGACATGGCGCACGAAGCGGTACCCGGAGAACCGTCATTACCTCGGCGGCGACGACCCGTTCGCCTGGAACATGCTCGAAAGTCTTTCCGGCATCGACGCGGCAACCGTGCGGGAGCGCTTCCGCGCCATCTGCGGTTTCTCCCCGCGTCGGCGCGGGGCGTCGTTGCCGGCCGGCGGGGCGCGGACATCGCCGTCTGTCGACGAGCTCCGGGAGCGCCGGCGGCGGCTTCTGGGGCCCGCGTACGAGCTCTTTTACGATGCCCCGCTGCATCTGGTGCGCGGCGAGGGTGTCTGGCTCATCGACGCCGAGGGGCGCCGGTTCCTGGACGCCTACAACAATGTGGCCCACGTGGGGCACTGCCATCCGCGGGTGATCGAAGCGCTCGCCTCGCAGGCGGCCACGCTCAACACCAACACGCGCTATCTGGACCGGATGGCGCTCGACTACGCGGAGCGCCTGACCGCGACCTTTCCCGGCGGGCTCGACGTGTGTATGTTCGTCTGCACGGGGAGCGAGGCCAACGATCTCGCCTGGCGCCTGGCCGCGGCCCACACCGGAGGCGAGGGCGCCATCGTCACCGAGCACGCCTATCATGGGAACACCAGCGCCATCAGCCGGCAGTCGACCGGCGACGTGCCGCCTTCCGCGCGCGCCGCGCACGTGAAGACCGTTCCGGCGCCGGACGGTTACCGCGGACCCTACCGACACGGGGAACCGCAGCTCGGTGAGCGCTACGCGGGGCGGCTGGACGGCGCGATCGATGCGTTACGCTCCGATGGGCGCAGGCCGGCGTCGTTCCTGTACGACTCAATCTTCGCAAGCGACGGCATCCTGTCGCCTCCGGACGGGTATCTGCGCGCCGCGTTCGAGCGCGTCCGCGCGGCCGGCGGGCTGTGTATCGCCGACGAGGTGCAGGCCGGGTTCGGCAGGCTCGGAACCCACATGTGGGGCTTCGCGGCCCACGACGTCGTGCCCGACATCGTCACCCTGGGCAAGCCGATGGGCAACGGCCATCCTCTAGCGGCGGTGATCACCACGCCCGACATCGCCGGCGCCCTGGCGCAGCGCGGCGGCTATTTCAACACCTTCGGCGGGAATCCCGTCTCGTGCGCGGTCGGCCTCGCGGTCCTGGACGTGCTGGAACGCGAGGGTCTGCAGGAGAACGCCCTGCGGATCGGGACCTATCTGCAGACGCGGCTTCAGGCCCTCGCGGCCAGGCACGCCCTGATCGGAGACGTGCGCGGCGCGGGGCTGTTCCTTGGCGTGGAGTTGGTTCGGGATCGTTCGACGCTCGAGCCCGCGACGGTGGAGGCGCGCAGGATCATGAACCGGATGCGCGACCATGGCGTGCTCATCGGTCTCACCGGGCCGCACGACAACGTGCTCAAGATCCGCCCGCCGCTGGTCTTCAGCCGGGAGCATGCGGACCAGCTGACGGACACGCTCGACCACGCCCTCCGGGAGCTGTAGCGACCGGCTGTCCTTCCTGAAAATCCCGTCCGCCCCTCCCTCGCCTGGCTTTACGTCCCCTCGTCGGCATCTGTCCCCCGAAGTATCGAGCCGGCGGCGAATGGTCCCGTCGTCGCGGCCCCCCAAGTCGGCGGCTTGCATCATTTCTATACCCGGGCAGCATGACCCCACTCTTCAAACCTACAGATGGTCTCGATTCGCGTGGGTAATTATACGCTCCCTTAGGGAGGGCCGAGATGCGCTCCCGCGACGGACTACGGGGGCGCGGGCTGAGCTGCTAATCGGCGCGCTACAAGACGAAGGCGCGCCACAACCTACCAGCGATAACCGATGACGACCGGGACGTACTCCGTCGCCGGGCTCGAGTCCATCCGATGGAAGCGCCCCTCGACGTAGATCTCGCCCCCTGACTGCAGAGGGAAAGTGATGGCCAGGCTGGCGTTGTAGCCGAGCTTGGTGAGTCTGTCGTTGTCTTCGATGACTTCATCGTAAGGAAAGCAGCCAC
>JAUYMC010000189.1 GCA_030699545.1 Gemmatimonadales bacterium
ACGCCGGCGAGGCCGGCATAGATCGCAGCGTAGTTGGCGAACGATCTGAGGGAGTAGGCGAAGATCCAGGCCGCCAGCAGCCACAGGACGAGAGTCGTCGCGATGCCCGGCCACAGCACTTCGATCAGCTTGTAGATCGCCCAGCCGCCGATCCACGTCTGAATCCCGAACCAGCCGCAGGCGACGAGCGCGCGCAGCAGCGCGGGCACGTGCGCGCCCAGCACGCCGAACGACGCCCGCGCGAGCACGGGGAAGGGGATGCCGTAGCGGGTGCCGGCGTGGGAGTTGAGCGCGATCGGCAGCAGGACGACCACGTTGCCGAGGATCACCGCCGCGACCGCCGCCTGCCACGTCCACCCCTGCGCCACCAGGCCCGACGCGAGCGTGTAGGTCGGGATGCAGATCGCCATGCCGATCCACAGCGACGCGATGTGCCACCAACTCCAGGTGCGCCGGTCGGGCGACACGGGCAGCAGGTCTTCGTTGGCGAGCGGGGTGCGCGCGGGGAGCGTCATGAGTTCGCGCCCTGAGAGGGCGCGCTCGGCTCCGCGTGCGCCCTTACAGGGCGCACCCCACGCCGAGCCCGGGCTCTTAGCCCGGGATATCGCGCGATACGGTGCGTCATCTCACCTCTCCAAGCGCGCGCTCGAGTCGCTTGCACCCATCCTGCACTTCGCTCTTGGTGACCAGCATCGAGGGCGCGATGCGGATCACGTTGCCGTAGAGGCCGCCCTTGCCGATCAGCAGGCCGTGCCGCTTGGCCGCTTCCATCAGCGCCAGCGTCTTCTTGGGCGACGGCTCCTTGGTCTTCCGGTCCTCGACCAGCTCCAGCGCCTGCATCAGCCCCATCCCGCGGACGTCGCCGATGAACGCGAACCGCCGCTTGAACTCCTCGAGGGCGTCCCGCAGCTGCGTGCCGCGCTCCGCCGAGCGCGTGGGCGTGTCCTCACGCTGCATGACGTCCATCGTCACGTCGACGGCGGCCATCGAGATCGGATTGCCGCCGAACGTGGAGAGCGACAGACCGGTGAAGGCATTGGCGACGTCTTCGGTGGCGATCGTCGCGCCGACGGGGAAGCCGCTCGCGATCGATTTCGCGAACGTCATGATGTCGGGCTCCACGTTCCAGTGCTCGATGCCGCACCAGTGGTCGCCGGTACGGCCCCATCCCGTCTGCACTTCGTCGCAGATGAACAGCCCGCCGTACTTGCGCACGATGCCGACGGCGATCTCGAAGTACTCCTGGGGCGGCGTGATGAAGCCGCCGGCGCCCTGAATCGGCTCCGCGATGAACGCCGCCGGCCGCCCCGTCGTCTCGGTCTTGATCAGGTCCTCGATGTCTTCGGCGCAGCGGATGCCGCAGGAGGGGTACTCGAGCCCCATCGGGCAGCGATAGCAGTAGGGCGACAGCGCGTGCTTGATGCCCGCGATCTGCGTGGGCAGCACGCGCCACGGCTGCTGGCCGGTGATCGCGATCGCGGTCATGCTGCGGCCGGCGTAGGCGTGGCGCAGCGCGATGATCTCCTGCTGGCCCGTGTAGATCTTGGCCAGCATGATCGCGGTCTCGTCGGCTTCGGTGCCGCTCGTCGTGAAAAAGCTCTTCTTGAGCTTGCCGGGCGTGATCTGCGCGAGGCGCTCGGCGACGCGTGACTGCTCGCGCGTGGGGTAGACGCTCGCCGTGTGCGACAGCCGGGCGACCTGGTCCTGGATCCGCGTCACGAACTCGGGATGGGAATGGCCGATGCCGAGGGTGAGGATGCCGCCGAAGAAGTCGAGGTAGTCGCGGCCGTCGGCGTCCGTGACGGTGGCGCCGTGCGCCTCCGTGATGACCACCGGCTCCGCGTAGTAGTTCGCGACGCAGGGGAAGAGGAATTCCTTGTGCTTCGCACGGACCGTCTGGGCATCCATTCGTCCCTCTTAGAAATGCGTGGGTTCGCGTCGCAGGAACCGGCCTCTGCCGATCGTCCCGACAAACTCCCCATCCCGGATCTGCACGGCGCCGCGCACCGTCACCACCGCCGGCCGCCCGATCCGCTTCCAGCCTTCGTACGCGTTGTAGTCGACCTGCGAGTAGCTGGCGGCTTTGGAGAACGTCCCGCGGTAGGCGGGATCGTAGACGACGAGATCGGCGTCGCTGCCCACCGCGATCGTGCCCTTTCGGGGGTACAGCCCGAACAGGCGGGCGGCCTGCGTGGAACAGGCATCGACCATCGTCTGGAGCGCCAGCCGGCCCTCGGCCACGCCGTACGTGTGCACCAGATCCACGCGCTCCTGAATGGACGGAATCCCGTTGGGGATCCTGGTGAACGCGTCCCGGCCCATGTCCTTCTGCCCGGCGAAGCGGAACGGGGCGTGATCGGTGGCGATCGTGCTGATCGCGCGCGACGCGACGCCGTCCCACAGCACACTCTGGTTCGATTTGGCGCGCAGGGGCGGGGACATGACGTACTTGGCGCCCTCGAACGCCGGCCGCTGCGCGTAGGTCTCGTCGAGCACGAAGTGCGGGATGACCGACTCGATCCAGACGTTCACACCGCGGGCGTTGGCGGCGAGCGCCTCCGTCACCGCGACGTCGCACGAGGTATGGACGATGTAGACGTGCGTGCCCAGCAGCTCGGCGAAGCTGCAGAGATGATGCACGCCCGACGCTTCGATCACCGGCGGGCGCGACGGCCCGTGCCACTCGGGGCCCGTCTTGCCGATGGCGAGCAGACGCCGCTGGAGCACGTCGATGGCGTCGGCGTTCTCGCAGTGCGCCGTCACGATGACGCCCTCCTGCTTGGCGAACGTCATCGCCTCGAAGAGGTGCTCGTCGGAGAGATTCAGCGCGCCCTTGTAGGCGAGAAAGACCTTGAACGAGGCGACGCCGGCCCGGACGATGTCCCGGAACTGGCCGCGGATCTGCTCCTCGAACCGCACGACCGACATGTGGAAGGTGTAGTCCACCGCGGCCAGCTTCTCCGCCTTCGAGTGCCACAGCTCGAACGCCGCCAGCGGCTCGTCGCCCGGTCCGGGACAGATCATCTCGATCAGCGTCGTCGTGCCGCCGGCGAGCGCCGCCTTGCTCGCCGACGCGTAATCGTCGGCGGCGTAGGTGCCCATGAAGGGGAGATAGATGTGGACGTGGGGGTCGATGCAGCCGGGAAGGACGTACTTCCCCTTCGCCTCGATGATTTCGACGCCGGGCGGCAACGCGCGCGGGTCGATGTGCGCATCGATGCGCGTGATCGTCTCGTCCGCGCAGTAGATGTCGCCCCGGTGATCGTCGGTCGCGGTGACGATCCGGCCGCCGCGAATCAGGAGCGCCATGACCATGCCCTTGTCGGTGCCGACTCGCTGGTCACGGGAGTGGCCGCACCATGTCGTCGTAGGTCTCGGGCCGCCGGTCGCGGTAGAACTGCCAGGTGCGTCGCACCTCTTCGATCAGGTCGAGATTCATCTCGGCCACCAGCAGCTCGTCTTTGTCTTCGCTCGCCTGCGCGAGGAAGTTGCCGCGCGGGTCCACGAAGTAGCTCGAGCCGTAGAACTGGCCGATGTTCCACGGCGCCTCGGTGCCCACGCGATTGCTGCACGCCATGAAGTAGCCGTTGGCGACGGCGTGCGCCGGCTGCTCCAGCTTCCACAGGTATTGCGACAGCCCCTGTACCGTCGCCGACGGATTGAACACGATTTCGGCGCCGTGCAGGCCCAGCAGCCGGGCGCCTTCCGGAAAGTGGCGGTCATAACAGATGTAGACGCCGATCGTGGCGTAGCGCGTCCGGAAGACGGGGTAGCCGAGGTTGCCGGGCTTGAAGAAGAATTTTTCCCAGAAGCCGGACGTCTGCGGGATGTGGTTCTTGCGGTACTTGCCGAGGTAGCTGCCGTCGGCGTCGATGACCGCGGCGGTGTTGTAATAGACCCCCGCGATCTCCCGCTCGTAAATCGGCACGATCATCGCCATCTCGTGCCGCTTCGCGAGCTTCTGCATCCGCTCGATCGTGGGGCCGGGAATCGCCTCGGCGATGTCGCACCACTTGGCGTCCTGGCTGGGACAGAAGTAGGGGCCGTTGAAGACTTCCTGCAGGCAGAGGATCTGGACGCCCGTCTTGCCCGCTTCCTCTATATAAGGAAGGTGCTTCTCGAGCATCGCGTCCCGCACCTTGGTGACGGGGGCGTTCGCGTCGTTCAGGGGGTTCGACAGCTGGATCAGGCCGCCGACGACTGTTCTCATCCCCACCTCGAAATCACGACTTTTTTGTCCGTGTAGAACTCCACCGCGTCCTGGCCGTGAGCCTTGAGGTCGCCAAAGAACGAGCCTTTGGTCCCGCCGAAGGGGAAGAACGCCATGGGCGCCGCGACCCCGATGTTGACGCCGATCATGCTGACCCCCACGCGATAGCGAAACTCGCGCGCGGCGCGCCCGCTCGTCGTGAAAATCGACGTCGCATTGGCGAAGCCGGACCGCTGCACCAGGTCGATGCCTTCGTCGAGCGTGCCGACGTGGGTGACGGACGCCACCGGGCCGAAGATCTCTTCCTTCCCGATCGTCATGTCGGGGTGCACGCCGTCGAACACCGTGGGCCCGACGAAATGGCCCTGGGGATGCTTCTCGACCTTGGTGGCGCGGCCGTCGAGCAGCAGCGTCGCGCCGTCCTTGCGGCCCGCCTCCACGTAGGAGAGCACTTTCTCCTTGTGCGTGGCGGAGACCACCGGTCCCATCGTGACGTCCGGCTCCAGTCCGTAGCCCAAGCGCAGATCCTTCGCTGCGCTCAGGAGCCGGTCGCGGAACGGCTCGTAGGCCTGGCCGGCCGCCACGAGCACGCTGCCGGCGAGGCAGCGCTGTCCCGCGCAGCCGAAGACCGACTCGCGGATGTTCGCGACGGCGCGGTCCATGTCGGCGTCGGGCATCACGATCACGTGGTTCTTCGCGCCGCCGAGCGCCTGTACGCGCTTGCCGTGCTGCGCCGCTTCCTGATAGACGTGCTTCGCCACGGGGGACGAGCCGACGAACGAAATGCCGGCGATGCCGGGATGCGCGAGCAGCGCGTTGACCGCGTCCTTCCCGCCATGCACCAGGTTCAAGACGCCGGGCGGAATCCCCGCCTCGTGCGCCAGCTCCACGATCCGCGTCGGCGACAGCGGCACCTGCTCGCTGGGCTTGAGGATGAACGTGTTGCCGGTGGCGATGGCGTACGGCCAGAACCAGCAGGGGACCATCGCCGGGAAGTTGAACGGTGTGATCGCCGCAAAGACCCCGAGCGGCTGGCGCACGAACTCGCAGTCGATGCCCGCGGCGACGTCCTCGAGGGTCTTGCCCATCATGAGGGTGGGAATGCCGCAGGCGTGCTCCACATTCTCGATCCCGCGCCGCAACGAGCCTTTCGCTTCGTCCAGCGTCTTGCCGTTCTCGCGCGTGACCGTCGTGGCGATGTCGTCGAAGTGCTGCTCCAGCAGCCCCCGGAGCTTGAAGAGGTAGCGGGCGCGCACGACGGGGGGGACTGCGCGCCAGGCGCCGAAGGCCGCCTGCGCCGCCGCCACCGCCTGGTCCACCTCCCGCGCACCAGAGAGTGGCACGCGGCCCAACGATTCCCCGGTGGCGGGATTGGTCAGCGGGAGATAGTCGGTGTGGGCGGAGGGGGCGACCCACTCTCCACCGATGTAGTTGCGTAACGTGGTCATAGAACCGTCCCAAAAGTGAAGAACCGGCCGCGACGAGCGTCGGCCGGCCGGTTTTGCGGTAACCTACGGAATGGCAGGGGCTTGTCAACCAGGAAAGATTTCAGGGCGAACAGGAACCAGCACCGCCACAACGCGGTGAACGTCCGTTCCTGCCGCCCCGTATGTCTCCTGCGATGGTAGGGAGGTTTCCGGACAGACGGTGCACCCTCCATCCGGCGACCGGCACGGGCCTGTACGACGACCACCAGGCCCGTCTTGCACGGCTTGAACCTCCCGAACTCCCTACGCTGTCTGGTGCTCTCGCAAGTTCGATGCCGCTCATGTCTTGACCGGCACCTCGGGCTGAAACTGCGCCCGCTCGGTCGAGCCCTCCATGGCTTTCGTCGAGCTGCGGCCGCCCGTCGTGATCTGCGTGATCTCGTCGAAGTACCCGACGCCGACGAACTCCTGATGCTTCACGGCTTCGTAGCCCTCGCCCTCGACGGCGAACTCGCGCGACTGCAGGTCGGCGTACGCGGCCATCCCCCGTTTCACATAGTCCTGCGCCAGCAGGAACATGCTGTGGTTCAGCGCGTGGAAGCCCGACAGGGTGACGAACTGGAACTTGTAGCCCATCGCGCCGAGCTCGCGCTGGAAGCCGGACAGCTGCGCGTCGCCGAGGTGGCGCTTCCAGTTGAATGACGGCGAGCAGTTGTAGGCGAGCAGCTTACCCGGATACTCCTGGTGGATCGCGTCGGCGAACTGCTGCGCTTCGGCGAGATCGGGCGTGGCGGTCTCGAACCAGAGCAGATCGGCGTACGGGGCGTACGCGCGGGCGCGCGCGATCGCCGCTGCGACGCCGTCGCGGATCACGAAGAAGCCCTCGGGAGAGCGCTCGCCGGTACACCAGGGACGGTCGTAGGCGTCCACGTCGCTCGTCAGCAGCGCGGCGCTGTTCGCGTCGGTGCGCGCGATGAGGATCGTGTCCACCCCGCAGACGTCGGCCGCGAGCCGCGCCGCGACGAGCTTGGTGATGAACTCGCTCGTGGGCACCAGCACCTTGCCGCCGAGGTGGCCGCATTTCTTGACCGCCGACAGCTGATCCTCGAAGTGCACGCCTGCCGCGCCTTCGGCGATCATCAGCTTCATCAGCTCGTAGGCGTTGAGCACGCCGCCGAAGCCGGCTTCGGCGTCGGCGACGAGCGGCACGTACCACTCGATCGAGTGGTCGCCGTTGAGGTGATGGATCTCGTCGGCCCGGCGCAGCGCGTTCTGGATCCGCCGCAGCAGGTTGGGCACGCTGTCGGCGGGGTAGAGGCTCTGATCGGGGTACATCGTCATCGCGTTGTTCGCGTCGGCCGCCACCTGCCAGCCGCTGACGTACACCGCCTTGAGCCCCGCACGCACTTCCTGGACGGCCTGGTTCCCCGTGACCGCGGAGAGGGCCGGGATGTACGGTTCCTCCCGCAGCAGCTGCCACAACCGGGCGGCGCCGTGCCTGGCGAGGGTGTGCTCGATCGGCAGCGTGCCGCGCAGCCGGTAGACGTCGTGCGGGGAATAGGTGCGCTTGATCCCCTGCCAACGCCGGTCGCTGAGCCAGCTGCGTTCCAGTTCCGCGACGAACGCGCGTTTGTTCATGGCGTCACTCCAGGTGGTCGTACGCGAGGAGGGTGAGGAATTCGGGAAACTCGGCGCCCGTCATGAGCTGGGCGAACAGTTCGGCGGCGAGCGCAAACCGGCCACGGCTCCCGCCCCCCCTGCCTCCCCCGCCCCCCGCGACATCGGGACGGGCGAGGAATTCATCTATCAGCGACTGCACGAGGGCGGGGGTCACGGTCCGGCCGTCCGGCGGCGCCAGGCGCGCGCTGTGCCGCACCCACTGCCATACCTGCGAGCGCGAGATCTCCGCGGTCGCGGCGTCTTCCATCAAGTGATAGATGGGGACGCAGCCGACGCCGCGCAGCCACGATTCGAGATAGCGGATCCCGACGTCGACATTGGTCCGCAATCCCGCTTCCGTGATTTCGCCGGCCGGGACGGTGAGGAGATCGCGCGCCGTCACGCGCACGTCGTCGCGGCGCACGTCGAGTTGGTGGGGGGCCGCCAGAGCGGCGAATGCCTCTCCGGCAACCGGGACGAGGCCTGGATGCGCGACCCAGGTCCCGTCATGACCGGCGCGCACCTCCCGTACCTTGTCCTGCCGCACTTTCTCGAGCGCCGCCGCGTTGGCCTCGGGGTCGCCCTTGATCGGAATCTGCGCCGCCATGCCGCCCATCGCGTGGATGCCGCGGCGGTGGCAGGTCCGGATCAGCAGGTCGACGTACGACTTGAGGAAGTGGCGGTCCATCGTGACGCGCGCGCGGTCGGGCAGCACGAAGTCGGAGCGCGCGCGGAATTTCTTGATGAAGCTGAAGATGTAGTCCCAGCGCCCGCAGTTCAGTCCCGCGGAATGCTCGCGCAGCTCGAACAGGATCTCGTCCATCTCGAACGCGGCGGGAATCGTCTCGATCAGCACCGTCGCCCGGATCGCGCCGCGCGGCAGCCCCAGCGCTTCCTGCGCCGCGACGAAGACGTCGTTCCACAGCCGCGCCTCGAGATGGCTCTCGAGCTTGGGAAGATAGAAATAGGGGCCCGAGCCTCTGGCGATCAACGCGCGCGCATTATGGAAGAGGAACAGGCCGAAATCGAACAGCGAGCCGGAAACGGGATCGACGCCCTCGAGCAGCACGTGCCGCTCGACGAGATGCCAGCCGCGCGGGCGCACCACGAGCGTCGCGGTAGTGGGCTCCAGGGCGTAGTGCTTGCCGTCAGGACTGGTGAACGCGATCGTCCGACGGACGGCGTCCCGCAGATTGATCTGCCCCTCGATCGTGTTCTGCCAGGTGGGCGCGTGCGAGTCCTCGAAGTCCGCCATGTACACCTGCGCGCCCGAGTTGAGCGCGTTGATGACCATCTTGCGGTCCACCGGTCCCGTGATCTCCACTCGGCGATCGGCCAGATCGGGCGGCGGCGTGGCCACGCGCCAATTGCCTTCGCGGATCTCCGCCGTCTCCGGCAGGAAGTCGGGCAGGCGGCCCGCGTCGAACTCGCGCTGGCGCACGGCGCGCAGCGCGAGCAGCTCGCGCCGCCGCGGCTCGAACCGGCGCGCCAGCATCGCGACGAACTCGAGCGCCGGCGCCGTCAGAATTTCGGCGAACGCCCCCGACAGGGGGGTCGGGGCGACAATGCCGAGGGGCCGGGAGTCGGTCGCGAGAGCTGGCATGGTTCTGTCAGCGCGATTTGGCAATTGTCGTGCCTCCGCAAACCGGGGCCGGCGGGGGGCTGGGGGGCTGGGGGCCCGGGGGGGCGTTCCCCTAAGCTACCAATTCACCGGGGGTTGTCAGCCCCCAGAGGTACCCTCCTATTACGTCGATCATGCCGCCGCGTTCCGCTTCGTTGATCGGCCGGTCCGTTCCCCGTCGCGAAGGCGTGGCCAAAGTCACCGGCGCCGCCCGCTACACCGACGACCTCGTCATCGCCGGCGCGTGGTACGGCAAGACCATCCGCTCCACCGTCGCGCGCGGCACGATCCGCGAGATCACGTTCGATCCGGGCTTCGACTGGTCACACGTCGTCGTGGTCACTGCCGCAGACATCCCCGGCGACAACGTCGTCCACCTCATCCGGGATGACCAGCCGGCGCTGGCCGCCCGCGCGATCCGGCACCAGGGCGAGCCCATCCTGCTCATCGCGGCGCCCGACCGCGCCACGCTCCAGGCCGCCGAGCGGCACGTCCGCGTGGCGTACGAGCCGGACCCCGAGCCGCCCGTCCTGACGCTCGATGCGGCCACCGAGACCTACACCACGATCGAGATCGCCAAGGGCGACGTCGCCTCCGCGAAGGCCGACGTCGTGGTGGAGCGAACGTTCAGGGTCGGCCTGCAAGAACAACTGTACATCGAGCCCCAGGGTGCCATAGCCTACCCTGGGAAGGACGGCGGCGTCACCGTCATCGGCTCGTTGCAGTGCCCATACTACGTCCACCGCGCCCTCAAGCGCGCGCTCAAGCTGATCGACCAACAGGTCGTCGTGATCCAGGCGGAGACAGGCGGGGGTTTCGGCGGCAAAGAAGAATACCCGTCCATCGTGGCGATCCATGCGGCGCTGCTCGCCCGGAAGGCGGGCCGCCCCGTGCGGCTGATCTACGACCGCCACGAAGACCTCGCCGCCACCACCAAGCGTCATCCCGGGGTCATCCGGCACCGCACCGGGGTCAAGCGGGATGGAACGTTGATCTTCCAGGACATCACCATCGTGCTGGATGGGGGTGGCTACTGCACCCTGACGCCGGTCGTGCTGTCGCGGGCGGCGATCCATGCGACGGGCCCCTACGCGTGTCCCAACGTCCGGATCCGGGCCCGGGCGGTGGCGACCAACACGCCGCCCAATGGGGCGTTCCGGGGGTTTGGGGCGCCGCAATCGCTGTTTGCCGCCGAGCTGATGGTGGAGCACGTCGCCGAGCGGTTGGGGGTGCCGAGCCTCGATCTGCGGCGCCAATGGATGCTGCGCCTGGGCGACACGACTGCAACCGGCCAGAAGCTCACGGAGAGCGTCAGCGCAGATGTGGTCCTGGATGCCGCTCTTAAGGCCGCACCGGCCGTCCGGCCGTCCGACCGTCCGACCGTGCGGCGGGGGAGGGGACTCTCGCTGGTATTTCACGGGTCGGGATTCACGGGGAGCGGGGAAAAGAAGCTCGGCGGGACGGTGGCCGTCGAAGCGCTGCCGGACGGGACGTTCCGAATCCTGACGGCGTCCACCGAAATCGGGCAGGGCACCAAAACGATCTTCTGCCAGCTGGCGGCCGATGCCCTCGGCGTGCCGATCGACCGCGTCACCCTGGCTCCTCAAGACACCTCTCTCGTTCCCGATTCCGGTCCCACCGTCGCTTCGCGTACCGCGATGATCGTCGGGGGGCTGGTCCAGCAGGCCGCCGCCGAGCTGAAGGGCCGCCGCGTGGGCAAGGTCGAGAAGAGCTATATCCAGCCCGACACGATCCATTGGGACGATCAGACCTACCGAGGCGACGCCTATCCCGTCTACGCCTGGGCCGCCACGATCGCCGACGTCGAGGTGGACACCGTGACGGGAGAGGTGCGCGTCACCGACCTCGTCACCGCCGTGGACTGCGGCAAGGCGCTGCATCCGGTGATGGCCGAGGGGCAGATCGAGGGGGGGGGCCTGCAGGCGGTCGGGTGGGCGACGATCGAGGAGATCAAGATGCAGGATGGTCGCTATCTGAACGACCGGCTCGCGACGTACATCATTCCGACGTCGCTCGACGCGCCGCGCATCCGCACGATCCTGATCGAGAACCCCTACTCGGGCGGCCCGCAGGGAGCCAAAGGGATCGGCGAGCTGCCGATGGACGGCCCCGCGCCGGCGATCATCGCGGCGATTCACGACGCGACCGGGGTCTGGATTGATGAGGTGCCGGCGACGGCGGAGAAGGTGCTGACGGCATTGCGGAATGCGGATTGCGGATTGCGGAATGGTACGGTGGGGTCGTGATCGTCCGATTTACGGTGAATGGGGAGAAGGCCGCCGTGGAGGCTCCGGGATCGCGGCGCCTACTGGACGTGCTGCGCGAAGAGTTGGCGCTGACCGGCACCAAAGAAGGCTGCGGGGAGGGGGAGTGCGGCGCCTGCTCGGTACTCATCGACGGTGAGGTCGTGAACAGCTGCCTCGTCGCGGCCGGCCAGGTCGAAGGCAGCGCCGTCACGACAGTCGAAGGGCTCGCGACGGACGGGACGCTGTCGCCGCTGCAGCAGGCGTTCATCGAGCGGGGGGCGGCGCAATGCGGCATCTGTACGCCCGGCATGCTGCTCGCCGCGCACGCCTTGCTGGCCGAGAATCCCCGACCGTCCGAAGACGAGGTGCGCGTGGGGCTGGCCGGGAATCTCTGCCGTTGCACCGGGTACACGAAGATCTTCGACGCCGTGCTCGCATGCCGGACGTAGCCTATCTCCGGCCGCGCTCGCTCGCGGAAGCGGTGCGCATGTACCGGGAGACCGAAGGCTGCAAGCCGCTCGCGGGCGGAACGGACCTGATGGTGATGCTGCACGCTGGCTCCCTGCTCCCTGCTCCCCGCTCCCTGTTGGATCTCTGGTCCGTCCCGGAGCTCAAGGGCATCCGCCGAACGGATGGCGACATCGAGATCGGCGCCGCGGAGCCGTACACCGGCATCATTCGCTCGCCGCTCGTCGCGCACCTCCCCGCGCTGGCGGCCGTCTCCCGCACGATCGGCGCCGCCCAGATTCAGAATCGCGGCACCCTCGGCGGCAACCTGGCCAACGCGTCCCCCGCCGGCGACACGCTGCCGGTGCTGCTCACCTGCGACGCCGTCGTCGTCACGGACCGGCGCACGATTCCCATCGCGCAGTTCTTCACAGGATACCGCACCACCGCGCTGCTGGCGGACGAGCTGATCGTCGCGGTGCGCGTTCCACTGGATGGGCGGGTGGTGCGATTCCGCAAAGTCGGCACCCGCGCGGCGCAGGCGATCTCCAAGGTCATCCTC
>JAUYMC010000194.1 GCA_030699545.1 Gemmatimonadales bacterium
GAGCATCTGCTCCGACGCCATCGCCGGCAGCCGCTCCCGGAAGCGCTGCGCGGTGACCCCCACGACGAACGCGCCCACCAGGTAATAGACGCCGAGCCGGCGCGTGACGAAGGCGCAGACGACGGCCACCATCAGCAGGAAGGCGAACTCCGACTTGGGCGCGTGGGGCACGATGCGGACCGCGAACAGGCGGAACGCGATCGGCAGCAGCACGATCATCGCGCCGAGCGCGAGCGTGGAGGTGCCCAACTCGCGCAGGCCGGTGGAGCGCAGCACGATGAACAGCACACCGAGCGCGACGAGCTCGCTCCCCACCGCTTTCGACTTGGTCCAGAATCGCTCCTGGTCGGTCAGCTTGAGCGAAGCGAGCGAATCGAGGATGAAGCCCGTCGAGGGCGTCAGCAGCGCCAGCGATACGAGCATGGCCGGCCGCCAGGGAAGATCGAGGGCCCAGAACACGCCGAGGGCGACGCCGAGCAGGGCGGCGACGCCGAGCGCGATGTGTTGGAGCAGCACGGTCGCCTCGCGGCGCAGCTCGCTGAAGGTGACCTCCAGCCCCGCGAACAGGAACAGCGACACGATGCCGAGGGTGGAGAGCAGGGCGACGGTGCGATCGTAGGCGAACAGGCTCAGGCCCATGCCCGCGAGCGCGCCGAGGGCGAAGTTGGTGATCGCCGTCGGCAGGCCGTAGCGCTGGAGAAACCGCGGCACCACGAACAGCGCGAACAGCAATACGACGTAGTCGAATTCGGCGGGGATAGCCGGCGGCGCCGGCACGGCGTCCTGCATGGGGTCTACGGCTCGGGCTCGAGGACCAACGCGCCGAGCGGCGGCAGCCGCAGCCGCAGCGACTGCGGACGAGTATGGAACGGGACGGGCTCGGTCGTCACGACGTCCGGCACGGGATACGCGCTGCCGCCGTAGCCGGCGGCATCGCTGTTGAGGCGCACCCGGTACCGGCCCGCCCTCGGGGCGCCGATCCGATAGTCGTCGCGCGGCACGGGCGACAGATTGAGGACCACCACGATGTCGCGCGCGCCTCCACCTTCCCCCCTGGCGTTGCGCCGCTCGTAGCTGATCACGCCGTTCTCGCGGTCGTTACAGTCGATCCAGGAGAACCCATCAGGATCGGGATCGGTGCGCCACAGCGCCGGCTGCCCGCGATACAGGGCGCCCAACTCCTCGATAAACCGCAGCAGCCCGGCGCGCGGGGGATCGTCCGCGAGATGCCAGTCGAGGCTGGTGTCGTGATCCCACTCCCGCTCCTGCGCCAGCTCGCCCCCCATGAACAGCACCTTCTTGCCGGGGCGCGTGAACTGATACGTATACAGCAGCCGCAGATTCGCGAGCCGCTGCCAGGGATCGCCGGGCATCTTGGTGTAGAGCGAGCCCTTGCCGTGCACGACCTCGTCATGGGACAGCGGCATCACGAAGCGCTCGCTGTACTCGTACAGCATCGCGAAGGTGAGGCGCTCGTGATGGTACTTGCGGTGCACGGGATCCTGCCGGAAGTAGTCGAGGGTGTCGTGCATCCACCCCATGTTCCACTTGAAGGTGAAGCCGAGCCCGCCCTCCGCCGTCGCGGCGCTCACGCCGGGCCATGCCGTCGATTCTTCGGCGACGGTGAAGCTTTCGGGGACGTCCGCCGCGACCGCGTCGTTCAGCTCGCGCAGGAAGCCGACCGCCTCGAGGTTCTCCCGCCCGCCCTGCACGTTGGGCAGCCATTCGCCGGCCTTGCGGCTGTAGTCGAGATAGAGCATCGACGCCACCGCGTCCACGCGCAGCCCATCGATGTGGAATTCCGACAGCCAGTAGAGCGCGTTGGCGATGAGAAAATTCCTGACCTCGTTCCGCCCGTAATTGAAGACGAGCGTGCCCCATTCGGGATGCTCGCCGCGCCGCGGGTCGTCGTGTTCGTACAGCGCCGTGCCGTCGAAGCGGCGCAGCGCGAAATCATCCTTGGGAAAATGCGCCGGCACCCAGTCGAGGATGACGCCGAGCCCCTGCTGATGGCAGTAATCGACGAAAAAACGGAAATCGTCCGGCGTGCCATAGCGGGCCGTCGGAGCATAGTAGCCCATCACCTGGTAGCCCCACGATCCCGTGAACGCATGCTCGGCGACCGGCAGCAGCTCGAGGTGGGTGAACCCGAGGCGCTTGGCATGCGCCGCCAGCCGGGGCGCGAGCTCGCGATACGTGAGCACCCGGTTCTCCTCGTCAGGCACACGCGCCCACGAGCCGAGGTGCACCTCGTAGGCGGCGAGCGGCTCGCGCCGCGGGTCGCGGCCGCGCCGCGCCTGCCGCCAGGCCTCGTCCCCCCAGACGTGCGAGCTGGCCGCGACCCGCGCCGCAGTGCCCGGCGGCGCTTCCATCGCCTGCGCGTACGGATCGGTCTTGAGGCGCAGCTGCCCCTGCGGCGTCCGGATCTCGTACTTGTACAGCGCCCCGGCCGCCATGCCGGGGATGAAGAGCTCGAACACCCCTGAGTGGCCCAGCTGGCGCATGGGAAAGAGCCGGCCGTCCCACCCGCAGAAATCGCCGACCACGCTGACCCGCCGCGCGGCGGGCGCCCACACCGCGAAGGCCACGCCCGCTTCCCCCCCGATCTCGCGGGGATGGGCGCCGAGATGCCGCCACAGCTTGCGGTGACGCCCTTCGCCGAACAGGTGCAGATCGATCTCGCCGAGCAACGGCGGAAACCGATACGGATCCCGATGCTCCCACGTGGTCCCGTCGGGGAAGCGGAACCGGATCAGGTAGCGGGACGGCGAGCCGCCGTTGCGCACCAGCGCCGCGAACACGCCGCGCGCTCCCCGTTCCCGCTCGAGGGGAATCGTCGTCCCATCCGGCAGCACGCAGACGGCCGCTTCGGCATCGGGATGGAACGCGCGGATCGTCGTGCCGTCCGCCCCCGCATGCGCACCCAGCACGCAATGCGGATCGGCGTGCTCGCCGGCGAGCAGCGCCGCGAGGTCTTCCGGCCGCGCCTTCATTTCGCCTCGGGGTGCTGCAGCAAGATCAGGGTGGACGAGGGGACGCTCATCCCATCGCCGGCGACGGGCCGCGGCTCGCGTTCGACGGGGTCCGCGGTATTGACCACCTCGAACCAGGGCCCGTCCGGGATCGTGAAGCGCAGCTCCTGCTCGCCGGCGTTGAGGAGCAGCAGCAGCGAGTCTCCCGTGACGGGCCGGCCGCGTTCGTCGCGCTCATCGGCCGCCGTGCCGAGCATCAGCATGCCGAGCGCTTTGGCGTGCCGCGCCGTCCAGTCGGCCTCGGTCAGCTCGCCGCCGTCGGGCCGGAGCCAGGTGAGGTCCTTGCCGCCGCCCGCGCCGTCCGGGGGCCGGCCGCGGAAGAACGTGCGGCGGCGCAGCACGGGATTCCGGGCCAGGAAACCGAACACGCGGCGCGCAAACTCGAGCCGCTTGCGGCGCGCGG
>JAUYMC010000211.1 GCA_030699545.1 Gemmatimonadales bacterium
CCGACGACGAGCTGCTGGAGGAGCTGCGGATCTACTTCGATCTTCCCGACATCGATACGACGGCGCAGGGCCCGCGCATCACCACGTGATCCGCGTGCGCATCCTCCTTCCCCTGATCGCACTCGTCGTTGCGCCCGCGAGTCTGCCGGCGCAAGCCGCGACGCCGTTCACGCTCGAATCGTATCCCGCGGAGCCGCGGCAGGGATCGCTGCTGCAGCTGTTCGTGTCCGTCCCCGGCGCGGAGCCGGGGAGCGCCGTGCTCGGCACGCTCGCCGGGGAGCCGCTGCACTTCTCGCCGGATCCCGGACGGGACGGTGTGTTCCGTGCGCTGGGCGCCGTGCCGCTGAGCGCGTCCGACTCCGCCACGGTGCACCTCGCGGTGATTCGCGGCGGCCTGTTGGAGAGCGGCACCGCCCGCGTCCGCGTGATGCCGCGCCTGGCGCCCCGTGGGGAGCGGCTCCGCGCTCCGGCGCGCTTCACGCCGCCGCCCGACTCCGTCCTGCAGGCCCGCATCGCTCGGGAGCGCACGCTCGCGCGCGCGGCATACGGGCGCGCGCATGCGATTCCGCCGCTGTGGCGCGGCGCCTTTCTGCGGCCCCGCGACAGCCGCGTGACGAGCCCGTTCGGCGCGGGACGCGAGGTGAACGGCGTCTGGCGCAGCACCCATTCCGGTCTCGACCTGGCCGGCGCGAGCGGGGCACCGGTGCGGGCGGCGCAGCGCGGCGTCGTCGCGCTGATCGGTGACTTCTTCTACGGCGGCAATTCCATCTATCTGTATCACGGCGCCGGTCTCATGACGATGTATCAGCATTTGAGCCGCGTGCTGGTCGCCCCGGGCGACACGGTCCAGCGCGGCCAGGTGATCGGCCGGGTGGGCGCGACCGGCCGCGTCACCGGCCCGCATCTGCACTGGGAGGCGCACTACGGCCGGGTCGCGTTCGACCCGACCGATCTGCTCTCGCTTCCGTGAGCTCGCCCTCTCCCCGGACGCCGAAACCGCTGCTGCTCCGCGGCGCGCGCATCGTGACGATGGATGCGCAGCGGCGGATCCTGGAGGGGGACGTGTTGGTGCAGGGCGGGTTGATCCAGGCCGTCGGGCCGTCGGCCCGTCGGCCCGTCGGCCCGTCAGTTCTCGATTGCCGCGGTCTCGTGGTCCTCCCCGGCCTCATTCAGGCGCACATCCATCTCTGTCAGACGCTGTTCCGTGGTCTCGCCGACGACCTCCCGCTGGAAGCGTGGCTGGAGCGGCGTATCTGGCCGCTCGAAGCGGCGCATACCCCCGAGTCGGTCTACTGGTCGGCGATGCTGGGCGCCGCCGAGCTGCTGTTGGGCGGGACGACGGCCATTCTCGATATGGAGACGGTGCGGCACACCGCGTCGGCGTTCGAGGCGCTGGAGGAAATCGGCCTCCGCGCCACCGCCGGGAAGTGCCTGATGGATGCCGCGCCGGCGGTGAGCCCCGCCGCGCTGCGCGAGCCCACCGACCGTGCGCTCCAGGAAAGTGCGGATCTCTGCGAGCGCTGGCACGGCGCGGCGGGCGGACGGCTGCGCTATTGCTTCGCCCCGCGGTTCGCGCCCAGCTGCAGCGGCCCGCTGCTGCGCGCGGTGAGCGATCTCGCCGAGCGCGCGGGCGCCGTCGTGCATACGCACGCGGCCGAGACGCCGCTCGAGCTCGAGATGGTGAAGCGGGCCACCGGGCACGACGAGATCGCCTACCTCGATTCGGTCGGCATCGCGGGTCCGCGTGCGGCGCTGGCGCATTGCGTGTGGGTGAGCCCGGAAGGCGTGCAGCGGCTGGCCCAGCAGGCGACGAACATCGTCCATTGCCCGAGCTCCAACCTGAAGCTGGGCAGCGGCATCGCGCCCGTTCCGGAAATGCTGGCGGCCGGCTGCCGGGTGGCGATCGGCGCCGACGGTGCGCCCTGTAACAATCGGCTCGACGCCTTCGCCGAAATGCGGCTCGCGGCCCTGATCCAGAAGCCGCGGCTCGGGCCCGACGCATTGCCCGCGATCGAGGCGCTGGAGCTGGCCACGCTCGGTGGCGCGCGGGCGCTCGGCCTCGAGCGGGAGATCGGATCGATCGAAGTCGGGAAGCTGGCGGATGTGATCGTGCTCGATCTCGACGGCCCGCACGCGCAGCCGGCGGAAGCGGACCTGGTGTCCCGCATCGTATACAGTGCGCAACCGGCGGATGTGCGGCACGTGATTGTGGAAGGGCGCGTGGTCGTGCGCGATGGCGTGTTGCGCACGGCCCAGCTCGAGGAGATCCGCCGGGCCGCGAACGCGCAAGCCCGTGCGCTGATCGCTAGCGCGCGTCTCCGTTGACGCGGAAGCGCCGGATCGTCTCGGCGAGCCGCGCCGCGGCCTCCGAGAGGTTCCGGGACGTGGTGGTCAGCTCCCCCAGCGAGGAGATCTGCTGCGCGGTGGCCGCCGACGTGAGCTGCGCACCCTGCGCGGCGCCTTCCGTGAGGGAGGCGACTTCTTCCATACGGCGGAGGACCTCCTTCATCCGCTTGGTCTGATTCTCCGTCTCGGCCGCGAACGTCGTGGCGAATTGCACGGTCGTATTGAGATCGTTGAAGATGGCCTCGAGCGCGCCGTGGACCGTGGTCGCCACTTTCCCGACGCCTTGCGCCGCCTCCCGGCCCTGCTTCATCGCGTCCACGACCCGCGCGATCTGCCCCTGGGTCTCGCGCACGCGCACCCGCACCTGCTCGGCCGATCGCGCGCTCTGCTCGGCCAGCTTGCGGACTTCCCCCGCCACCACGCGGAAGCCGAGGCCATGTTCGCCGGCGCGCGCCGCTTCGATCGCCGCGTTCAGGGCCAGCAGGTCGGTCTGGCTGGCGATGCGGGTGATGCCTTCGACGAGCTTGCCGATCTCGCGTGACTCCTCGTCGAGCGCGAGCGCCACTTCGGCGGCGTGGTCCATGTGGACGACCAGATTCATGAGGAGCGTGCTGGCGCGGGCGACTTCATCGCCGCGGCGGCGGGCCTGGTGGGCGATCTCCTGAATCTGGATCTCGGCCTGCTGCGCGCGGGTGTGCAGCGTCACCGCCACGCCCGACGCGGCTTCCGAATCCTGGCGTCCATGGCCGATGAGCTGGCGCTGCCGTTCGGTGCCTTCGGAGAGCTGTCGCGTGGTCGCCGAGATGCCCTGGGAGCCCAGCTCGAGATCGCGCGCGAAGGCGGCGAGCTGATGCGCCATCGCCGCGAGCGCCTGGCCCTGGTGCTGAATCTCCCGAACCGTCTCCGCGATCGCGGCCGTCGTCCGGTTGACGCTGACGCCCAGGAACCCGAGCTCGTCGAGGGCCGGATCGGTGACCTTGCGAGTCAGGTCGCCCCGCTCGATTTCCCCGAGCACCCCGCGGGCGGCGCGCAGCCGCTCGACGATCAGCAGCAGCATCGGCACGAGGGCGACACAGACGAACAGGAGGACGAGCGCTTCCTGGAGGACGAGCGGCCAGGGCCAGGGTGACCCCGTCGCCGCGCGCACCGCGGCCACGAGCCCGAATCCCACGATGTTGATGCCGAGGGCGCTCCACGCCTCGCGCCGGCCGAGATAGAGCGCGGCCTGCACCGGGGCGATGAGGTACGCGCCGTACAGCACATGTCCCGACGGCCCGATGGCGTACAGCACGGCGGAAATGAGGAGACAGCCGACGACCAGGTTGAGCTGCGCGTACCAGGGCCGGAACGGCGGTCGCTCCGCGAGGCGCCGCACGCCGTCATTCGCGGCGGCGAACGCGATCGCGAAGCCAAGGATGAACCAGAACGAGATGGGGACGATGCCCGCGAGGCGCACCGCGGCCAGCAACAGGATCCCGAATCCGACGAAGCCCCAGCGGGCGCGGGTGTTGGTGAGAACGTACTGCCGCTGCTTGGCGTGCCGCTCCTGATCGAGCTGCGCAGCGAGGTTGTCGGTCACATGCGGTACAGGTAGCTGGCCTTGAGGAAGAACCCGTCGCCGGTCCGCTCGAGGTCACGGAACCGAAACGCATCGGGCTCCCGGAGCGACGCGCCGTATCCAAGGAAGAACACGGTGCCGGGCGTGGGTTTGTACGAGAAGAGCAGATCCTGACGAAAGTCGTTATTTACCTGCGGGCCGATCGGCGTCCACGTGCCGCCGCCCGCGTCGCTATAGAGCGCGCCGCCCGTCCGCGGGTTGCGCAGCGCGGTCACATCCTGCGCCGAGTACTCGCCCACGTACCGGACGAAGATCTCCCGCGAGAGCTGGTACTCGAGCTTGAGGCGCGGGATGTCGGCGATCGAAAAGCGGCTGCCGCCCCGCGCGCGATCGATCCGCAGATGCACCCAGCTCCCCTCCACCCGGATCGATTCGGTGGGCCGCCACGCGCCGCTCACTTCGGCGGACCAGCCCCGGCCCAGCGATGCCTCGGCGAACACCGGCGTCTCGCCGAGCCCGAGGTTGACGGACATGCTGAGCGAGCGGTTCGGCGTGTTGAGCCCCGCGTTGACGCTCCAGACGTTGTACAGGCCGTGGGGCACCTGGAAGGGCGTGCCGCCGGCGTCCACCGCGTAGCGCGCGTAGTCCCCCGCGTCGAACCGCTGGTGGCGGTTCAGGATCTCGGCCGACGCCCCCCAGCCGCCCCGGAACGTGAGCAGCCAGGCGTCCGAGAAGTTGCCTTCGAAACTGCTCTTCAGGTCGAAGAAGTCGTCGTAGCGCCAGAAGACCGTCGGTCCGAAGAACGTGGTCGCCTGCTCGAGCAGCGCCCCCGGGCGGCCATACCAGCTGAACCGGTTGAACAGGTTCGCCGACACGTAGTCGCGCCGGTTGACGAAGCCGCTCCCTGCCTCGAACTCCGGGCTCACGCCACGCACCTCGGCGTGGTTGCCGTAGCCGCGGCCGGTCCGGTCGAACAGCACGACCTCCCAGAGCTCGCCGGCGCGTACCCCGAGCGGGTCCTTGGTCCACGAGCCCGCCACCTGGAGGGTCGAAAACCAGATGTCGCGCCAGACGACGCGCAGGTCGGCGCTCGCGACGCGATTGTAAGTGCCGCTTTCGATGCGGTCGGTGTACACGGCGCCGAGGGTCGAGCTGGCGCCCAGATCGCGCCGCACCCTCAGCACGTTGTAGATGGGATGGTCGCCGGGTGTCAGGACGTCGTCGTCCACGGCGGCGAGGTACGCGAGGTTCGTATTGCCGAGTTTCCCGGTTAGCTTGGCGCCGGCGAGGGGCGACGTAATCCGGCGCGTGTAGATCAGGCGATTCGGCGTGTCGTACTGCTCAAGCCCGTCGAGGAAGAACGGCCGCTTCTCGGGAAAAAAGAGGGCGAACCGCGCGTTGACGGTGACCTGGCCGACGTCGGCCTCGACCTGCGAGAAGTCGGGATTCACCGTCGCATTGAGGCCGAGATTTGTCGTGATGCCCCAGCGCAGATTCCCGCCCACCTGGGGTTCTCCCTGATAGAGGTAGGGGCCGCCAAGTCGCGGCACGCCGTCGACGCGCGTCGTGAATTCGGGCGTCACATCCATGACAACGCCGCGCCGCAGGCCCGTCAGGCCCCGCAGCCGGCCCGACTGCGCCAGAAAGCTCGCGCTCGCGCGCACCGCCGGGGCCCAGGTGTCTTCGTACCCGCTGTGCTGCGTGGTGCGCACGATTTGCAAACCCCAGTCCTGCGTATCGCCGCTCTGGTAGCGGATGCTCTTGAACGGGATGCGAATCTCGACTTCGTAACCTTGGTCGGTTACGCGGCCCTTGGACTCGAAGACGAAATCGGGATTGATATCGATCGTCGCGTCGAAGCGGAACCCGGCGCCAGGCCCTCCCGCGGCGCCCGCATCCACGCCATCGCTCCAGATCCCGTCCTGCTGCACACCCAGCGGGTTCACCGCGAACATCAGTGCGCGCCGCCGGTCGTTGTAGGTGTCGAGCAGCAGCCGCACGTAGTCGTCAGTGTCAATTTGGTCGCGATCGGCGAGCGTGGCGCGGACCACCCGCCCGTGGGCCTCGAATACCCGGACGCCGAAGTAGATCGCATCGGGGGCGTACCAGGCCAGCACGTGCGTCGTATCCTCGGCGGGCCGCGAATCGACGGGGCGATACTGCGTAAACCCCGTGAGCCGCGCCGCGCGGCCCCAGACCTCCTCGTCGAGCACTCCATCCACCCGGATGGTGGCCTCGATGCGCGGGATGTCGACGTCGGGACGGGTGCGGCCGTCGTAGACCGGCGGATCGCCCGGTGACTGAAGGATCAGGAGAAGGACAGAGAGCATGGCAAGAAGATAATTGCGGATTTCGGATTGCGGATTGCGGAATTTGTCAGGCGAGCACGAAACGCGAGCCTACGGATCGTCAGCTTGCCGGGTCAATCCGCAATCCGCAATCGTCAATCCGCTATCTATTCGTACCGCAATGCAACGATGGGATCCAGGCGTGCCGCCCGCCGCGCGGGCCAGATCCCGAAAAACAGGCCGACGATCGCGCTGAAGAGGAACGCCAGTCCGACCGCGGTAAACGAGACGGAGGTGTTCCAGTTGTTGAACTTTGCCAGCGCCACCGCGCCGAGCGACCCGAACAGGATCCCCAGCAGTCCCCCGACGAGGCAGAGCACGAGCGCCTCGACCAGGAACTGGAACAGGATGTTGAACCGGGTGGCGCCGAGGGCCTTCCGGACGCCGATCTCGCGCGTCCGCTCGGTCACCGAGACGAGCATGATGTTCATAATTCCGATGCCGCCAACAACCAACGAGATGCCGGCGATGGCGCCAAGGAACAGCGTGAACACCTGCGTGACCTGGAGAATCGTCGCGAGCAGGTCCTC
>JAUYMC010000034.1 GCA_030699545.1 Gemmatimonadales bacterium
GCCAGCGTGACGCGGTCGCCCGCCAGGACGCGGATCCGGAAGCGCCGCATCTTGCCCGCGACGGTCGCCAACACCTGGTGGCCGTTCTCGAGCATCACGCGAAACGTGGTATTCGGCAGCACTTCCGACACGGTTCCTTCCATTTCGATCGCTTCTTCTTTCGCCATCCCGATTCTCCCCCTTCAAAGCAAAAGCGGGACAGCTTGTCCCGCCTGGCCCGGAATCGTGACACGCACACAAGGCTAACGGTGGGCTGCGGCCATGTCAAATCCGCGCTACGTTATCGGTCCTATGATGCGCATTCCGGCCGTTCTGACCGTCGCCGGTTTCCTGGCGCTGTCGCCCGCCGCCGCACAGAACCCGCCGCCGGCGTGGGGCCCGCAAACCTGGGATGAGACGATCCGCCGCGCGACGAATCTGGCGCGCGAGCAGCCGCGCACGTCGTGGGAACAGGTCATTACCGGCGACGCCGTCGATCTGATCGAGTTCATCGGTCCCGACCGCGTTCTCACCGGATACGTGGACATCAGCCGCCTCGGTGAGCCGAACCACGACAAGATCGTCCTCGTGAATGCCGCCGACGGCTCGGTGATCTGGACCGCCGACCGGCTCCAGTACCAACGCGGGACCTACAGCCTTTTCCGCACCGTCCCGCACATCGTGCTGCTCGGCTCCGACGCGGCGAGCTTCTCGCTCACCGCGCTCGATACCGCGACCGGAAAGCGTGTCTGGCAGCGCAACGGCCGCGCGCCGTTCCAGCTCGCGCTCAGCGGGGGGGGCCCGGACCGATACCTCGTGCTCGCCGGCGAAGGACAGCGCAGCCGGCTCGAGGCCATGGATGCGGCGAGCGGCCGGGTGCTGTGGAAGCGTGAGATCCCGGAAACTGTCATTTCCGAATCAACCGCGGCACGGCTGATCGTGTCGGGCGATACGGCCATCGTGGTGGGGCGCGAAGTGCTCGAGATCGACGCGGCCACCGGCGCGACGCTGCGCACGATCACGGCGCGCGCCACGGGCGGCGATCAGCCCAACGCGCTGCTCGCTCCTGACGGAAGCGTGGTGCTGTGGAATGAAGGGGCGATCGAATGGATCGATCGCGGCACCGGAGCGAGTCGCTGGGTGTCCACCGATTCCGGAACCGCTACGACGGGCAGCGGGGCGCTGCGAGTCGTCTCGCTCGAGGGCGGCGACGTCATGCGCGTGGGTTATCGCGAAGCGACGGGCACCAGTGTCGTGGACCGGCTGCGCGGTTCCACGGGGGCCCGCGTCTGGCGCTACGTCGTGCGCGGCATCGTCGTCAGCCCGCTGGTCGTGGACAGCGCGCTCATGGTTTTGGCGACCGACTCGACGCTCGTCGGGTTCGACGCCGCCACGGGCACGCACCGCTTTCAGCAGGCATTCCCGGCGGACTTCGCCGCCGGGGGCCCGTCGTACGCGCGCCGAGTGGGGATGCCGGACATCGTCGAGCAGCGGCCGAATCGGGCGTTCATCGCGCGCGAGCGGGCGGGCGTGATCGCCTACGAGCTGCCCGCCGGCCGCATGCTCTGGTTCCAGCCGAACTACGAGCGGCCGATCTCGGCGCTCGACTACACGGCGCAGGGCCGCTACGACTACATGGTGTTCATCATGGCGCTGCAGGGACGGACCCGGCCGGGTGGTCCGCCGAGCATGTCCGTGCACTCGCCGCAGCGCCGCCAGTCGCCGATGCTGCAATCGGCGCAGCGCGACTACCAGGCCGCCCGGGTGCGCTACGAGGCGGTGCGGCGCGACCCGACCGTGGGCGGCGCGACACGCTCCGTGGCGCTGAGCCGGCTGCGGTTCGCCGCCGATCAGCAGTACGCCACGGCGCAGATCGAGGCCAACCTGAACAAGATGGCCGCCAACCTCGAGCTGGGCATATCGGCGCTGAACTTCGCGTTCGGGTTGATGGCGCAGCAGCGCGAGCGGATGCAGGCCGGCCTCGAGTCGCGGGCGTTCCTCGTCGTATTGAGCGGCGCCAAGGCGCGGAACGGCGTGTTCCAGGACGACTTTTACCTCTGGCCGTTCTACAAGCGCGGGCGCGGCGTCACGCTCGTGTCGCTCGAGACCGGCAAACGGCGCGACATCGTCGTCGCCCCGCACAGCGAGGCGCTGCTCGCCTTCAGCGTGGACTACCCCGTGTTCCGCATGGGTCCGGACGGCCAGCTGCTGGCGGCCGGCATTTCGCTGCGGCCCGACCGCTACGTCGACCAAAAGCAGTGGAAGCTCACCAAGGCGCCCAATCTCTCGCTGCTCAGCTACGACGTCGATTCGATCGCGTTCATCGACCGGACGCGCGACTGGTCGTGGCTGGTGGACGCGATCCGCGGCGGGAACGAGCCGATGCTCACGGGCTTCCTCGACCGCAACGAAGTGGATGTGAACGCCCGCCATTGGGCCGCGGGAGAGACGGCCCTGATGTTCGCCGCCTCGCTCAACCGCCTCGACTTCGCCCGGCTGCTCGTCGCCCGCGGGGCGAACGTGAACGCCGTGAGTGATCTCGGCCAAACGGCGCTCGACATCGCCAAAGCCGAGCCGATGCGCGAATATCTGCGGTCGGTCGGCGGGAAACCCGCTTCCCCATGACTCCTGGAGGCACCATGCGCCGTTCGCTCAGCGCGCTCGCCGCGCTTGCACTGTTTGCCGGCGCGCTCGCCGCGCAGCAGGTCTACACCCACGAGCTGGTGACGTTTTCGTTCCCGAAGGGATGGGCCGCGCAGCCGCCCCCAGCCGCCGAGGCGGGCATCATTACGAGCTTCGGCGCCGCGGCCCTCGGGGCGAGTGGCGTGGTCCTCGGCGGCGCGTACGGCAACATGAAAGAGACGCTGCAACAGGGGCGTGGCCAGGTAATCGCGGGGCTGCCCGGCGCGATTCCCGATACGCTGGTTCACGAGTTCAAGACGTTGGCCGGCGACAACGTGATGATGCAGTCGTTCACGGGCACGATCGCCTACGCCGGCAAGGACGTGGAGCTCGGCGCCCTGGTGGCCGTCACGGTGAAGGGCGACCGCGGCGTGATCATGCAGGTGTATTTCCCGCCCGCCAATGCCGACCGCGTCGCTCGGGAGTTCGTCGAGCTGGTGCGCTCGATCAAATGATCCTCGCGCTGCGGCTCGTCCTTCAGGGACAGACGCCGCTCACGATCGGTCCCGTCGCGCCTTTTGCCGGCCGGATGCTCTACGTCGTCGCGACGCCGGCGATCTCGGCGGGAGAGCCGCTGGGGATGGTGGGGGAACCGAAACCCTAACCCGGTCGCGCGCCCACTTCATCTATATGCAGCAGCAAGTCCGCTATATGCAGCAGCAAGTCCGCCGGATCCTCGCACTTGACGCCGCGCGGATTGCGATGCCGCTTGTCTAGCTGGTTCCTTCCGGAGCGCGCATGCGTCGTCGCCTGGTGGTACCCGCGCTGGTGTTCGCTGGAGGTTGCCGTTCCCGCCCCCGCGACCGGTGACAGTGTGGCGGTGGTCTTCCGGCTGCGGAACAGCCTGCTCAATACGATTCTGTTTTACGACATCATGCTCGGCGACCCCGGTGCACGCTCCCTCGACTGGGTGGGCCAGCGGCTCCAGCAGATCGGGCCCGCGGTGGAGCTGGCGCAGTGGTATCAGCGCCGCATGGGGATGAGCGTCGCGGTGCGCTCGGGGGGGGGCGCCGACTGGCGGCCAGCAGGGCGGCTCAAGGACACCGGTCCCGTCGCCTGGAAGGACGTGGCCGTCGTCGTGCCGGTGCTCGAAGCGGACAGCGTGCGCGTGCGGCTCGCCTTTCCCGCTGACAACTGGCGCATCGATCGGATCACCGTGGCGGCGGCGTACCGGCGGCCGACGTCGGTCGTCCATCCGCTGGCGCGCGTAGATGATTCGGATCACCGCGCCGACACGACCGCGCGCGCCGCGATGGTTGCCGCGGACAATCGGTATCTCGAAACGCGTGGGGGGCAGTGGTTCTCCGCGGAATTCCGTCCCGGTCCCGGTGCCACGGCGCGCCGGACGTTCTTCCTGGCCTCGCAGGGCTATTACACGGAGTGGGTGCGTAACGGTTGGCTCACCGCGCCGCGTGTGACGCGGACGTTCGTCCCGTCGGACACGGCGCTCGCGGAAGCGATCGCACGCTGGCGCGTCACGCAGGATACGCTCGAGGCGCGCTTCATGGCGACGCGCGTGCCCGTTCGATGACGCGCGCGCTGCTGGGAATCGTGCTGATCGCCGCGTGCTACACGGGACCGAGTGCGGAGAACTTCGCGCCGGCGCGCTCGCCGCGGGGGAAGGCGGGCGAATCTACGTGGAGACGCTATTCCGAGCGGTCGGCCGGCTCACGCCGGATGAGGTCGCCGCCGCCACGCCGCTGGTCGC
>JAUYMC010000220.1 GCA_030699545.1 Gemmatimonadales bacterium
CCAGCGTGCGCGATGCTTCGTCCGAGCGCCGCAGCGCATCCTCGGCGCGACGCCGCTGCGTGGTGTCGGTGGCGACGCCGACGACGCCGGCCACCGCGCCGTCGCGTGCGCGCACCGGCGAGTATTGAACCTCGAATTCCAGCCCGAACAGCTCGACCGACGTCGTGAACGACTCCCCGGCGAGCGCGCGGCGGACGTCCGCGATCGCCTGCGGGACGTCGCCCAACAGCTCGAAGAACGACCGCCCCGCGAGCAGCCCGGGCCGCACGCCGAGCGTCTGCAGGCCCTTCCCCTCCGACAGGGTGAACTTGCCGCTGGGATCGAGCGCGAACAGGATCACCGGCGCGCCGGCGACGACCGTCCGCAGTCGCTGCTTGCTGGCCTGCAGCATCTCGTCCTGACGGACGCGCTCGGTGACGTCGCGCGAGTTTACCACGACGCTGTAGGCGTTGGGCTGGTCCCGCTTTGCCTGGCCAAGCGATTCCAGCACGCGCCACGATCCGTCGACATGCTTGAACCGGAACGACGCGCTCTGCGGCGTCCCGGGCCGCTCGATCGCGTTCGCGATGGCTTCGATCACCGCGGCGAGGTCGTCGGGATGGATCAGCTCGAAGGCGTTGCGCCCGAGCAGCTCGCTCGGACCGTAACCGAGCAGCCGCTCGACGGAGGGACTCGTGTAGCGCAGGATCCCGTCGTCGCCGACGATGGTAACGATGTCGGATGCGTTTTCGATGAGGGAGCGGTAGTGCTCTTCGCTCTCGCGCACCGCGTCCTCGGCGCGCGCGCGCTCGACGGCGGTCGCCAGCACGTGGGCCAGCGCCTGGACGAAGAGCACGTCGGGACTGCTGAACTCTCGCGGCTGCGCGCTGTAGGCGCCGAGCACGCCCCACGGCCGCTCGCGCCCCTGGATCACGATGCTGACGCCGGCGACGATGCCTTGCTCGAGCAGGTGCGGCGGCGGGCGGAAACGGGTATCCGCCGCGAGGTGCTCGATGACGACGGGCCCGGGCGCGGTGAGGGCGTAGGAGGCCAGCGACTCGGTGTCCGCCGGCACCAGCGTGCGACCGACGCTCCCGTCGCTCCAACCTTCGCCGGCCCGGAGCACGAAGGTGCGGCGTTCCGGCTTGAGCTCCAGCAGCTCGCTGAACGGCACATCGAGGCCGCGTGCCACCAGACTCACGGCGGTCGCGAGGAGATCGGGAAGCGTGGCGCCGGCGAGCGCGTGCTGACCCAGCCGCGCCACCACTTCCTGCTGGCGGGCCGCCGCGCGCAACTGCTGCTCGGCACGATTCGACTGCTCCACCCCGAGCCATTGGAACCGTTTGGGCCGCAACCCGCCTCCCTTGAACAGGGGTCCCAAGTTAGACCGAACTTGGGGTGGGGCCCGTGACCGCAGTCACCCGGACCACATGGCTAAAGAGTCGGCGACCCATAGATTCGGCACATGGCATCGCGACGTTCCAAGCCGCCCAAGCCGGCGGCTGCAGCGAAGAAATCCCGAATATCCCCCGAAGCGGTTACGGTTTCGCTGCTGCGCTCCACCATCGAGTCCACGGCCGACGGGCTCCTGGTGGTGGACGCCAATGGAGAGGTAGTGCTCCACAACCGGCGGTTCGCGGAGATGTGGCGGATCCCGCCCGATCTGCTGGCGACGCGGCTGGACGAGCGCCTCGTGACCCACGTCCAGGATCAGCTCGTGAGGCCGTCGCAGTTCGTCGACAAGATCCGCGAGGTCTACGCCCGCCCGGAGACCGACAGCTTCGACATCCTCGTCTTCAAGGACGGCCGCGTGTTCGAGCGGTACTCGATCCCGCAGTGGCTGAACGGCCAGGCCGTCGGCCGGGTGTGGAGCTTCCGCGACGTCACGGACCGGCGGCGGGCGGAGTGCGTGCAGGAGGCGGTGTACCGGATGTCGCACCAGGCGCATACCGCCGAGAACCTGCAGGAGCTGCTGCGCTCGCTGCACGAGATCGTGGGCGAGCTGATGTCGGCGCAAAACTTCTACGTGGCGCTGTACGACACCGAGACCGACCGGCTGCAGTTTCCCTATTTCGTGGACGAAATCGACACGTCGTGCGACGTGCGCCCTCGGGCGTTGCGCAAGGGACTCACCGAATACGTGCTGCGCACGGGCCAGCCCCTGCTCGCAACGCCCGAAGTGTACGAGCAGCTCGTCGCCCGCGGCGAAGCGGAGCTGATCGGCGCGCCCTCCATCGACTGGCTCGGCGTCCCGCTCACGGTCAAGGACCGCACCATCGGCGTCGTCGTCACGCAGACATACTCCGAAGGCGTGCGCTACGGCCAGGCCGAGCTCAACATCCTCACGTTTGTGTCGTCGCAGATGGCGATGGCGATCGCCCGGAAGCGCGCCGACGACGCGCTCCGCGAGCAGAGCGAGCTGCTGCAGCAGATCGTGGACAACATCCCGGTGATGCTGGTGTTCCTCGACGAGCAGAGCCGGATTCGCTGGGGCAACCGCGAATGGACGCGTACCCTGGGCTACAGCGTCGCCGAAGCCCGGGAGCGCGACATCTTCACCGCGCTGTACCCCGACCCGACCGAGCGGCGGCGGGTGCGCGACTCGATCGGCGCGCCGATCGGCCAGTGGAGCGACTTCCGGACGCGGACCAAGGGCGGGGTGGTCATCGACACGATCTGGGCAAACGCGCCGCTGACGCAGGGCGGATGGCTGGGCATCGGCATGGACATCTCCGAGCGCCGGCGCTCGGAGGAACGGTACCGCGCGTTCATCGCCCAGAGCTCCGAAGGCGTCTCCCGCCTCGAAATCGACCCTCCCGTGTCGATCGCGCTGCCCGAAGAGGCGCAGGTGGACGGCCTGTATGCCGGCGCCCGGATCGCCGAATGCAACGACGCGATGGCGCGGATGTACGGACTCACCGAGGCGCGCGAGCTGGTGGGCGCCCGGCTCGCCGACCTGCACGACGTGACCGACCCCGCCAACCGGGAGCAGATACGCGGGTTCATCCGCGCGGGATACCGCCTGTCGGACTCCGAAACGCGGGAGAAGGCGCGGGACGGGCGACCGCGCGTCTTCCTCAATAACGTCATCGGCTTCGTCGAGGACGGGCATCTGGTCCGCGTCTGGGGCACGCAGCGCGACGTCACCGAGCAGCGGCATCTGGAAGAGCAGTTCCGCCAGGCACAGAAGATGGAAGCGGTGGGGCAGCTCGCGGGTGGCATCGCGCACGACTTCAACAACCTGCTCACCGCGATCCTCGGAAACACCCAGCTGTTGCTGCGGGACTTGCCGCCCGGCGACGCCAAGCGCGGCGATGTCGAAGAGATTCGCCGCGCGTCGGAGCGGGCCGCGTCGCTCACCCGCCAGCTGCTCGCCTACAGCCGCCGGCAGATGCTCCAGCCGGAGGTCCTCGACCTGAACGTCGTGGTCACCGACCTGGACCGGATGCTGCGCCGGCTGATCGGCGAGCATATCCAGCTCGCCACGATCCCGGCGCCGGCCCTCGGCCGCGTGCGCGCCGACCCCAATCAGATCGAGCAGGTGCTCGTGAATCTCGCGGTCAACGCGCGCGACGCGATGCCGCACGGCGGCAAGCTGACGATCGAGACGGCCGACGCGGACCTCGACGCTGCCTGGGCCGCCGAACACCTCGGTGCGCATCCGGGCGCGTACGTGATGGTGGCGGTGACCGATACCGGCACCGGCATGGCGCCGGCCGTCCGCGCGCATCTGTTCGAGCCGTTCTTCACAACCAAAGAAGTGGGCAAGGGCACGGGCCTCGGGCTCGCAACGGTCTACGGCATCGTCAAGCAGAGCGGCGGCTACATCAGCGTGTACACCGAGCCGGGCCATGGCACCAGCTTCAAGGTGTATCTCCCCCGCCTGCCCGATACCGCCCCCTCCCCCCCCCCGCCCGTCGCCGCGGCCGGACCGACCACGAGCCCGCTGAAGGTGGCCGCGCGCGGCTCCGAGACGGTGCTCGTCGTCGAGGTCGAGCCGGCGGTGCTCGCGCTGAGTCGCCGCGCCCTCGAGGCCCACGGCTATGTCGTGCTGGCGGCGGAGGACGGCGGCGCGGCCATGCGGATCGTGGAGCGCCACGGTGGTCCGATCGACCTGCTGCTCACCGATGTGGTGATGCCCGGCATTTCCGGCCGGGAGCTCGCCGAGCAGCTCGCCGCCCGGCGGCCCGGCGTGCGCGTGCTGTACATGTCCGGCTATCCCGGCGACGCGGTCGTGCACCAGGGCACGCTCGCGGCCGGCAGCGCCTTCCTGCAGAAGCCCTTCTCGCCCGACGGCCTCGCGCGCAAGGTCCGTGACGTGCTGGACACCCGATGATCCGGCGAGGAGTGAAGCCATGACGCGCGCCGTCTCGTCCGACCGGGACCTCAAAACCGCGCTCGCCTCCGCCGAACAGGCGCTGCGCGAGACCCAGCGGCAATACCGCGAGCTGTTCGAGTTCGCGTCGGTCGGGATCTTCCGCTCGACGCCGGACGGCCGGTTGCTGGAAATGAACCCCGCCGGCCTGGCGATGATCCAAGCCGACGCGCTGCGCGATGTGTTGGGGCACGACGTGCTTCCGCTGGTGGCGCCGGAATACCGGGAGGCCTTCGGCGCGCTGGCGCAGCGCGTCTCCGAGGGTCAGTCGGGAACGCTCGAATTCGAGCTGATCGGCCTGCGCGGCGCGCGCCGCTGGGTCGACACCCACGCCGTGCCGCTGCGCACGCCGCAGGGGGAGATCACGGCCTTGCTCGCGATCACGCGCGACGTGACGGAGCGCAAGCTCGCCGAACAGGCGCTGCGCGATTCCGAGGCTCGGCTGCGCATCGTAACGCGTGCCACGAACGACGCCGTGTGGGACTGGGATCTCGTGACCAACGCGGTGTGGTGGGGCGAAGGACTCCAGACGCTGTTCGGCTACGAGCCGGCGGAGGTCGAGCCGACGGCGGAGTCGTGGTACAACCGCCTGCATCCCGACGACCACCAGCGCGTCGTCACGAGTATCCGGGGCGCGATCGAGAGCGGCCGCCCGTTCTGGACCGCCGAGTACCGGTTCCGGCGCCGCGACGGCTCCTACGCGGACGTCTACGATCGCGGCTACGTCATGCACGGCCCGCCGCCCGACCGCCGCCCGATCCGGATGGTCGGGTCGATAATGGACGTTTCCGATCGCAAGCGCGCCGAAAAGCGGCTGCAATCCTCGCGCGCCGCGCTACGCCAGCTCGCCACCCGCGAGCAGGACATCCGGGAAGACGAGCGGGCCCGCATCGCGCGCGAGATCCACGACAGCCTCGGGCAAGCCCTCACGGCGCTCAAGCTGGACCTCGCCGCGGCCCACGCGGCGGCGGCCAGCGGCGGGACCGGCGTCCTCGAACGGCTGGCGCAAACCGCGCTGCTCGTGGACGATCTCGTCAAAGGCGTCCGCCGCATCGCCACGGAGCTGCGTCCCGCGGTGCTCGATCAGCTCGGTTTGCCGGCCGCCGTAGAGTGGTTGGCGCGGGACTTTTCCCGCCGGACCGGCATCACCTGCCAGACGCACATCGCGGCGGACGAGGCCGCGATCGCGAAAGACGTCGCCACGGCACTGTTCCGGATCGTGCAGGAATCGCTCACCAACGTGTCGCGCCACGCGGGGGCGCGCACCGTGACGATCGATCTGGGTGTGCGCAGCCGCGTCGTGGCACTCGAGATCTGCGACGATGGCGGCGG
>JAUYMC010000222.1 GCA_030699545.1 Gemmatimonadales bacterium
CCGATACAATCGCGACCGTCGCCGCGGCGGGTACGTACCCGATGGCGGCGGCGCGGACCCGAGTCTCCCCCGGCGAGATCGGCGCCAGCCGGTAGCGGCCCGCGGCGTCGGTGTGCGCGTACAGCGTGGTGCCCGTGATGCCGACGACCGCGCCGCGAATCGGAGCGCCGCGCATGTCGCGCACGACGCCCTGCACGGCGCCCGGGGGGGAGGGGGGGGGGACCGCCTGCGCGGCGAGCCCCGAGGCGACGACGGTCGCCAGCAGGATATTCAACACGAGACGAAATCGGTGGCGGGCCGCAGGCTGTCGAACTCCACGCGGAAGTTCACGTCGCCGGCCGAGCCGCCACCGGGGACGGTGACCACGCCCCGCTGCGTCGAGTCGGCGGCGTCGCGATAGTAGCCCGCGACGCGGAGCAGCGCCGTATCCGCAGGGGTGAGGGTGAGCGTCCCCTCCTTCTTCCAGACCGCGAGCACCCATTCGTAGTCCCCGGCCGGCAGTTCGACGCTATAGGCGGCGATCGAGTCGGTGTACGGGATCGCCGGCGGGAGGAACGGCTGGCGGGTCTGGATGAGCTCGGTGCACGTCTGGGGGAGCGTGGCGTAGGCGGCCATGAAGACGTTGTCGGTGCTGTCGGGGACCGTGCCCCGAAACCGGACGGTGCCGCAGACGCCGACGAGCTCGGGCGCGCAGATCGGCTCGGGTTGCAGCCCGCCGTCGCAGGCGAGTCCCACGATGACGCCCACGGCGCCGATCACCGCGGCCAGACGGACGGGGACGGAGGGGCACGCCATGACAGCCAATTTGGGCGGCAGGGTAGGCGCGTCAACTTGACCGCCGTTTCGCGCGGGAATAACGTTTTCGGCATGCCGCTCTATGAGTATCGCTGCACGGCCTGCCACGAACGGTTTTCGCGGGCGGAGTCCGTCACGACGCATGCCGGCCGCAAGTCCCGGCCGTCGTGTCCCAAGTGCCGGTCGGCGGCGGTGGAGCGCGTCATCTCGCCGTTTTTCGCCAAAACGGTCCGCAAGAGCTGACCGAGGCCACCGCCCTGTTCGAGCGCCTGCGGGACGCGTTGCGCGCCGCCCTCGACGCGGCTACCCCTCCGAGCGATTTGCGACAACTCGCGCGACAGATGCGGGAAGCGGTCGTGGATGCCAAGGTGGCCGTCCAGGAAATGCGCGAAGCCCTGACGCGCACCGAGCGCGAGCTGTCGCTCGAGCAGCAGCGCCTTGCCGATGCGGAGCGGCGCGGCCGGCTCGCCCACGAGATCCAGGACGCCGAAACCGTCACCGTCGCCGAGCGGTTCACGACCAAGCATCGCGAGCGCGCCGGTGTCCTCGAGCGCAAGCTCGTGACGCAGCGCGAGGAGCTGGCGTTCACCGAGCGCGAGCTGGCCGAAATGCAGAACCAGTTGACCGCCGCCGAGCGCGACCGGCCCGCGATGGAGGCGGAGCGCAGCGGCGAGCGCGCCTGGCGGGATGTGCAGGCGGCGGGCGGCGCGCGGCCGGGGATGGACCTGCAGGACGAGCTGCTCAAGTCCGAGATGGACCGGGCGGCGCGCGAAGCCGCCGCCGTGCGGCAGCTCGAAGAGCTCAAAAAGAAAATGCGAAAGGAATAACTCGTGCTGCGTCTGATGTTGGTCCTCCTCGTGCAGCAGGCAGCTCCTCCCGATTTCCTCAAGCGCGCCCACACCTACAGCATCGTCGCGTACGATTCCGTGACCGGCGATCTGGGCATCGCGGTGCAATCGAAATTCCCGAACGTCGGCGGTATCGTCCCGTGGGCGCGGGCCGGCGTGGGGGCGGTGGCGACGCAGTCGCTCAGCAACACCGACTATGGGGAGCGCGGACTCGAGCTGATGGCCGGCGGCGCGACGGCGGGCGAGGCGATGCGCGAGGTCATGCGCACCGATCCCCGTCCCGCCCAGCGGCAGGTGGGCATGGTCGACGCGCGCGGCAACTCGGCCAGCTGGACGGGCGATTCGACGTTCGACTGGGCGGGCGGGCGGACGGGCTGGCGGGCCGGCGGGCAATCGGGCGGCAAAGGGCAGATGATCACCGGTCGTGGCTACGCCGCCCAGGGCAACATCATCGTGTCCGACCAGACGGTCCGGGACATGGCGGAGGCGTTCGAGCGCAGCGGCGGCTCGCTGGCCGACCGGCTGATCGCGGCGCTGGTGGCGGGGCAGGCGGGCGGTGGGGACAAGCGGGGGATGCAGTCGGCCGCACTGCTGGTCGTGCGGCGCGGCGCGGGGTACCTCGGGCTCAACGATCGCTACATTGACCTGCGCGTCTACGACGCCGCCGATCCGATCCAGGAGCTGCAGCGGCTGTACGTGCTGCACACGCTGTACTTCTTCACGACCGATAGCGCCGACCTGCTGCCGATCACGCCGGCGCTGCAGCGCGAGCTGGAAGCGATCCTGCTCCGCGAGCCGGTGAATCAGACGGAGAAGTGGCTCGCCGCGCCGCAGCCGGCGGTCAACCCGACGTTCCTGACGGCGCTCGCCAACTTCATGTATTGGGAGAATTACGACGTGCGGGTGCGGATGGACGGGAAAATCGATCGCATTGTCCTGGAAGACATCCGAAAGAATAGAAGGAGTGCGCGGTGAGGTCCTTATGGACGTAAAGCGCGGCCGAATGGTGTTCCTCGGCTACGGGAAGTACTGGCGGTCCGACGCGATCGTCGGACTGATGCCGATCGAGGAAGGGCGGGGGCCGGGGCAGCGCACCAACGTGTTCATCGAGGGTCGCGCGGAGCCGCTGGTGGCGTCGCGGACCGAGGAGGCGATCCTCGAGGACATGGGCGCGACCGACGCCGGCTTTCAGCTCGACGCGCTGCGCGAAGCCATCCGCGAGCTGCTCGAGGCGTTCCACGTCTTCTCGCCCGTGCTGCGGCGCGCGCTCGAGAACGAGCACCATTTCGCCGTCGCCCGCTGGGAGCAGCGGCTCAGCGAGCTGCTCAAACCGGTGGACCGCTCCGACCCGTCCTCGCAGAACGACCTGTTCGACTGAAAGGCGCCGACATGACGACGGAAACCGACCGGGGCTGGTTC